>NZ_JABBAM010000040.1:3533-54780 GCF_018607965.1 Planktotalea sp. | reverse complement strand
CGTGAATCATATCAGCCCCACAGGCTCAATCAGTTAATGGGTCCTGACCCTAGATATGCTTGATCTGGTCTACAATCCAACCGCACGGATGTATCAAGCGCCTTTGCAGTTAAAATCAACTGGTGGAATTTTTATCGTCGACGACCTTGGTCGACAGGCCGAACCGCCCCAATCCTTGGTCAACCGTTGGATTGTTCCGCTTGAGGAATCCAAAGACATTCTAGCCCTACAATCGGGAGAAAAATTTGAAGTACCCTTCGATACGTTAGTGATTTTCTCCACCAACTTCCACCCAAATGAAATCTTTGACCAGGCTGCCCTGCGCCAGATTTTCTACAAGATCAAAATTGATGGTCCTGACCAGCAGAACTTCCTCAAGATTTTCGCACTTGTTGCGAATAAAAAGGGTGTTCCTTTAGACGAAGAAACGCTGATCTATTTGTTGCAGAATAAATATCCCACGATCGACAACGTGTATGCGAACTATCAACCCGTCTTTCTGATCGACCAAATGATCGCGATTTGTGAATTTGAAGGCATCCCGAACCAGATGACACCCGAACTTATCGACCGTGCTTGGGCGAATATGTTCGTTAAGGACGAAGTAATTGTAAAATAGGACTGGCAGGTGCGTGCGGCTGGGTTACTTTGCACGATATGCGCGCACTTAACCCCCAAATTGATGCTTGGTTTACCAAGCAAGGTTGGTCTATCCACCCACACCAACAGGACATGTTGGATCGTGCGCAAGACCCCGCAACCCTGCTGATCGCCCCCACGGGGGGCGGCAAAACCATTGCGGGTTTTCTGCCCACGCTCAACGAATTAGCGAACGGTGATCACCAAGGATTGCACACGTTATACGTTTCACCGCTCAAGGCGCTTGCCGCAGACATCAAACGCAACCTGCGCCGCCCTGTCGAAGACATGGGCCTGCCCATTCGCATCGAGGATCGTACTGGCGACACCTCTGCGACGCGCAGAAAGCGTCAACGCGCAGATCCCCCTCACATCCTTTTAACCACCCCTGAAAGCCTCGCACTGCTGGTGTCCTACGAGGATGCACCGCGGATGTTCAAAGGGCTCAAACGCATCGTTGTGGACGAAATTCACGCACTGGCAGAAAGCAAGCGGGGCGATCAACTCATGCTCGCACTCTCGGCGATCCAAGTGCTATGTCCTGACCTGCATCGCGTTGGTTTGTCCGCAACCGTAGAAGACCCTGACGCGATCGCGCACTATCTTGCCAAACATCCTGATCCTTGTGACATCGTGCATGCAGACCCAGGGCCAGATCCTGACATCTCCATGCTACAAATTGCTGAACCACCCCCTTGGGCGGGCGCAGGGGCGAACTATTCAATCCCTGCAGTGCTTGAGCAAATAAAAGCACATAAAACCACGCTAATTTTTCATAATACCCGCGCGCAAGCCGAAATCTATTTCCACAATCTATGGCTGGCGAATGAAGACAGTCTACCCATTGGCATTCATCATGGATCTCTTGATCGTGTTCAACGCGAACGGGTCGAGGCCGCGATGGTGCGCGGCGATTTACGCGCGATCGTGTGTACAGGCTCGCTCGATTTAGGGATCGATTGGGGCGATGTGGATCTTGTGATCCAGATTGGCGCGCCTAAGAACGTAAAGCGCCTTGTGCAACGCATTGGACGTGCCAACCATCGCTATAACGCCCCCTCCAAAGCGCTGCTTGTCCCTGCAAACCGCATGGAAGTCGTGGAATGTGTCGCCGCTTTGCACGCCGTAAAAAAACATGATCTAGACGGGGACCCCCGTGGCGCAGGCCCGTTAGATGTCATGTGCCAACACATCCTTATTCGCGCCTGCGCAGGACCAATTGATCCAGATACGCTCTACCCTGAGATCAAAAGCGTGGGCACCTATAGCGATTTGACGCGCGCGGCCTTCGATGACTGCTTTGATTTTTGCGCAACCGGTGGCTATGCGTTGCGCGCCTATGACAAATGGAAACGCTTGATGCAGCGCCCCGACGGGTTGTGGATTTTACGCGATCCGCGTTCCAGCCAGCGTATCAGGATGAACATCGGCACAATCCAAGACACAGACACCCTAAAGGTTCGGATGAAAGGAAGTCGCGGCCGCAAGCCCTTGGGCGAAGTCGAAGAAAATTTTGCGGCCTCGCTGACACCAGGCGACACATTTCTAATTGGCGGACAGATTGTGCGCTACGAACGCCTTCGTGAGATGACCGTTGAAGTCACACGTCGCGCTGACAAAAAACCAAAAGTTGCGACCTTTTCGGGCACAAAATTCGCAACATCGACGCAGCTAAGTCAGCGCATTTTACGTATGTTCCAGCAAGATTCGTGGCCAGAACTTCCTGCACACACCGCCGATTGGCTGACCCTTCAGCGCGGATCCAGCACCCTGCCAAGACCCGGCAGATTGCTGATTGAGAGTTTTCCACACGACGATCGCAGCCATACCGTTGTCTATGGGTTTGCGGGCCGCAATGCCCAACAAACGCTGGGTTTGTTACTATCCAAGCGCATGGAGGAGCTCGGATATGATCCTTTGGGTTTCGTCGCCACCGACTACGCAACACTGTTCTGGGGTCTGAAGCCTGTCGCCGACCCCGACGCGCTGATGAACACCGAAACACTTGAACACGGGCTAGAGCAATGGTTGGCTGGCAACGCGTTGATCAAGCGTACATTTCGCGCCTCTGCCACCATTGCGGGTTTGATTGAGCGTAATCTGCCCTCGCAACGCAAAAACGGACGCCAAGCCACGTTCAGTTCCGATATTCTTTATGACACCCTGCACAAATATGACCCAGACCATCTTCTTTTACGGATCACCAAACAAGAAGCCCTGCGTGGCTTGGTTGATTTCGGACGCATCCGCGACATGCTGGATCGCACATCCGGACGCATCGATTTTGTTACGCTCAAACGTGTCAGCCCGCTTGCCGCCCCAATGTTTCTAGAGATGGGTCGCGTTCCAATAAAAGGTGCTGGTGAAGAGCGTCTTTTGGCCGCTGAAACTGCTGCGTTGATGGATGCCGCTGGCTTAGGATAAGAACAGCGCATGAGCCATTACGCATTCACGTTTCAAGGCGAAATCCTTCACGCCCTCGCCTCTGGCGCGTTGTTTTGGCCGAAACAAAATCTATTTTGCGTGTCTGATCTACATTTCGGCAAAGCGCAGCGCTATGCGACGCAAGGTGGAAGCACACTGCCGCCTTACGACACCCTTGATACGCTTACGCGTTTGAGCGACGACATATCAAACACGATGGCAAGGACGGTAATTTGTCTTGGCGATAGTTTTGATCGCGTCGGTGCCAGCGATGACATGGACGACCAAGCCCACGACTGGATCACAAGGTTGCAAGCGGGGCGGGATTGGCTTTGGATTGAGGGAAATCATGATCCAGGACCAATCGGGTTAGGCGGGATTCACTTAGCAAACCATACGGTTGGTTCCATAAGTTTTCGCCACATAACAGACCAAAGGACACGCGGCGAAATATCTGGCCACTACCATCCAAAGGTCTCTCTAAAGCTATCAAAACGCAACGTTTCAAAGCGATGTTTCATCGTGGACGAAGACCGGATTATAATGCCTGCATTCGGAACTTACACAGGTGGTTTAAGTGTATTGTCCGAACCGCTTGTATCCATCATGAAGCGAAATTCGACTTGTATTTTGACGGGGCTCCAAGCGTTACCCATTCCTCGTCCCAATGCCACCTAGTCAACGTATTCAGCTGAATCTTTTGGGTCTTCCAACGTCACCAAGTCGGCCGCTAGAACCTTTTCAAAATACGTCTTACTGACGGGCACTCGAGTTCCATCTTCCAATAGAACGTATGGTTTACGCGCAGTTGGCACCCAGCCTTTAATCGCATCGCGATGAGCCCGATGTGAACGATGCACGGTTAGTCCAATTGTGCTATCCAATTCATCCACGGCATCAGAAAACCGAATACGAATGCGATAGGTTTTAGAGCAGGTTCGTACTTCGACGAAATGACCCTGCGCTGTGATATGAATAATCTGCTTGTCTTGCGGTATGTCCAAGCGCTTTGCCAACCGGCTGTGCCGCGGCAGGGCGCCGATGAAATCACGGGCGTGATTTGGCTATTTTTTATTTCATTGAACGGCTCAGCCGTGGCAATGACAGCGCACAGGCCAAACATGAGTAAAATAACGGCTAAAGTAAAAGCCGAAAGTTCGAGCATTTCAGGCCTTACTTCTTGCTGTGAGATAAACGCATACGTCAAGAAAAGATCAACGCTTAAGCCAACCAATATTGACGAAATAGGTGCAAACACACAACCCTTATACAGCCTTGAGGCGGTACTCGGCATAAAAACACGACAGAACGCATCGACGATATAAGCGAGTAAAATGGCAACGCCCAATAAAACCAGCCATTTTACCAAAAGATCCAGTGGCTTTGATTTTGGTAGGTCCCAAAGGGTCCCGCAAAAGCCACGATTAATGAGCAGCAAAACCAAATTGATATAATGCGCCAATTCAGAACCCTCGAAAGAGCATTCTTCAAAGCAGTTTTTGCTTTAGGTATGATCCTATCACATTGATCTTGTGCAATATTCACTACTCGAATTCCTGCTTCCGGTTTCCCAAAGACGATCTCCTAACGTCACCTAAGGTGGCATGGGAGAAATTCAATTCTTTTCCCCTAGAAAATGCATCCTAAAGGCGACTACTGAAACAGGAAAGGTTTTGTCCCTTCAAGCTGAGCGTTCTGTGTTGATCTTACGACCGACGTAAAGCAATTTCTCCTTTTAAAAAAGATCACTTTAAACGTTATGCGTGTGCATGTGATAAAAAACACCGAGCGCTGATCGCACCCGGTGTCATGAAATAATGTTCTAGAGTTTGTTAGAATTTAGGCAGTCAATCCTTCAGGTTCTGGCAATCCATTCGCACGCGAACAGGCGGTCACGGTGTTTGCAAGCAAGCACGCAATCGTCATAGGGCCCACACCACCTGGCACAGGCGTGATCGCGCCAGCAACTTCTGAACAGGATGCAAAATCTACATCACCGACCAGCTTGTTCTTACCGTCACGTTCAATGCGATTGATGCCCACATCTATAACAGTCGCGCCTTTTTTGATCCACTCACCTGGCACCATTTCAGGACGCCCAACGGCGGCAACAACGATATCCGCGCGGCCCACAACCTCTGGCAAATCTTTCGTACGCGAATGCGCGATAGTAACCGTGCAGCTATCACCCAGCAAAAGCTGCGCCATTGGTTTGCCCACAATGTTGGAACGGCCGATTACGACGGCGTTCAAACCCGAGAGCGATCCATGATGTTCACGTAACATCATCAAACAGCCAAGCGGCGTGCAGGGAACCATGCTCTTTTGCCCCGTTCCAAGCAGACCCACGTTAGAAATATGAAACCCATCAACATCTTTGGCAGGGCTGATTGAATTAATCACAAGGTCTTCATTCAAATGCTTAGGCAATGGCAGCTGTACCAAAATTCCGTGGATACTTTCATCCTTGTTCAACTGATCAATCAACGCCAGCAAATCAGCTTCGGCTGTTTCAACCTCCAACTTATGCTCAACACTTTTCATGCCGACTTCAGCGGTCATCTTACCCTTAGAGCGCACATAAACCTGCGACGCAGGATCTTCGCCAACAAGCACAACAGCCAGTCCTGGCGTGATACCGTGCTGTTCTTTCAAACGCGTCACGTGCTCAGCCACTTGGCCACGCACCTTGGCTGCAAAGGCTTTTCCATCAATAATTTGAGCGCTCATCATGTCGTCCTTTTTTCGTCTTTTCATATCGGTGCCAAAGGGGCGGAGCATGCCAAGCACACACCGCCCCATCGTATTTAGAACAAGCCTTCGATTTGACCGTCATCGTTCAAGTGTATGTTCTCCGCAGACGGAACACGTGGCAGACCCGGCATCGTCATGATCTCACCGCAGACAACCACAACAAATCCGGCACCCGCAGACAAACGCACTTCACGGATCGGCACAGAATGCCCCGTCGGCGCGCCGCGCAGGGACGGATCAGTTGAAAAGCTGTACTGCGTTTTCGCCATACAGATAGGCAGATGACCGTAGCCCTGCTCTTCCCACAACTTCAACTGATCGCGTACTTTCTTATCCGCCAGCACTTCGTCTGCGTGGTAGATACGCTTTGCAATTGTTTCGATCTTCTCCATCAAAGGAATGTCATCTTTGTAAATCGGTGCGAACTGGCTTGCGCCGCTCTCGGCAATCTCCGCGACGCGTGTCGCCAAGTCTGCGGAACCCTCTGAACCAAGTTCCCAGTGACGGGACAAGATCGCTTCAGATCCTTGCGTTGCGACATAGTCTTTGACCGCTTGGACTTCTGCATCCGTATCGGTGACGAAGTGGTTGATCGCAACAACAACTGGAACACCGAAGGACTTCAGGTTGCCAATATGGCGGCCAAGGTTTGCACAGCCAGAATTCACCGCATCAACGTTCTCAGCGCCAAGATCCGCTTTAACAACACCACCGTTCATCTTCATCGCACGCACAGTCGCAACCAAGACGACGCAATCAGGTGCAAGACCCGCTTTACGACATTTGATGTTCATAAACTTCTCAGCGCCAAGGTCCGCACCAAAGCCCGCTTCTGTCACAACAAAATCAGCAATCTTAAGTGCTGTTGTCGTCGCAATAACAGAGTTACAGCCGTGCGCGATGTTCGCGAATGGGCCACCATGAACGAAGGCTGGATTGTTCTCAAGCGTCTGAACAAGGTTCGGCTGCATCGCGTCTTTCAACAACACGGTCATCGCGCCTTCCGCTTTGATATCGCGGCAGAACACTGGGCTGCGGTCACGGCGGTACGCCACGATCATGTCGCCAAGACGCTTCTCGAGGTCCTTAAGGTTATTCGCCAAACACAAGATCGCCATGACTTCGGACGCGACTGTGATGTCAAAACCGCCCTCACGTGGGAAACCGTTCGCGACACCACCAAGCGACACGTTCACCTGACGCAACGCACGGTCATTCATATCAACAACACGCTTCCACTGGACGCGGCGAATGTCGATGTCCGCCTCGTTGCCCCAATAAATGTGGTTGTCGAGCATCGCAGAAAGCAGCGAGTGCGCAGATGTGATCGCGTGGAAGTCACCTGTGAAATGCAGGTTCATGTCTTCCATCGGAATAACCTGAGCGTAACCACCCCCTGCAGCGCCACCCTTCATGCCAAAGTTTGGCCCCAAGGACGCTTCGCGAATACAAACAGCCGCCTTTTTGCCAATGCGGTTCAGACCGTCACCAAGACCAACCGTCGTTGTCGTCTTACCCTCACCCGCAGGCGTCGGGTTGATCGCAGTCACAAGGATCAACTTGCCGTTCTTGTTACCCTGCACAGAGTTGATGAACTCTTGGGAAACCTTTGCTTTGTCGTGGCCATATGGCAGCAAATCTTTGCTTTCAATGCCAAGCTTCAAGCCAATCTCTTGGATTGATTTCTTATCCGCTTCGCGCGCGATTTCGATGTCTGTTTTATATCCCATGGGTCTTACTTCCTTGTTGATACGTGGTTCCGCTTATTCTGCGGCTATTGTTTGAACAGCCTCGACGCGCACCGCCGAGAATTTGAATTCTGGAATTTTTCCGTATGGATCGACGGCCGGATTGGTCAGCACGTTTGCCGCCGCTTCGACGTAGGCGAATGGGACGAACACCATATCCTCAGATACCGCACGATCCGCGCGGGCCATGATGTCGATGCTTCCACGACGCGTTGTCAGACGCACCATGCCACCCGGCTCAACGCCAAGGGCGCGCAGAGTTTTGGGGTGCAGTGAACAGTTCGCTTCTGGTTCAACCGCGTCCAGAACCATGGCGCGGCGGGTCATCGACCCTGTGTGCCAATGTTCCAACTGACGGCCCGTGGTCATGATCATCGGGTAATCCGTATCGGGGACTTCATCCGGCGCAATGATTGAGGCAGGTGTAAATTTCGCACGGCCCCCTGCACGTGGGAAACCATCGCCAAACACAATCGCTTGGCCTGGATCAGTTGGGGAAAGCGAAGGATAGGTTACCGTTTCAGTTTTCAGGCGTTCCCATGTGATGTTGTCGAGCGATTTCATAACGAGCTTCATCTCGTCAAAGACTTGGCTCGCCTCGGTGTAATCCCAATCCAGACCCAAACGCTGTGCCAGATCGACCGTGATCACCCAATCCTCACGTGCGTCCCCGGGCGGCGGCACGGCTGGGCGTACACGTTGTACTTGGCGGTTGGTGTTGGAAACGGTGCCGTTCTTTTCATAAAGCGCAGAGGCTGGCAGGATCACATCGGCGAAACACGCCGTTTCCGTGAGGAAGATATCCTGCACAACAAGGTGCTCTAAATTCGCAAACGCATCACGTGCATGTTCCACGTCAGGGTCCGACATTGCAGGGTTCTCGCCCTGAATATACATGCCCTTGATGTTGCCTGCGTAAACTTGATCAACGATTTCAGTAACCGTCAGGCCCTTTTTGTTGGACCAATCCTCATCACGGCCCCAAACACCAAAGATGTCTTCGCGTACACCATCATCCTCGACAGAACGATAATCAGGAACAAACATCGGGACCAGCCCCGCATCAGACGCGCCTTGCACGTTGTTCTGACCGCGTAGTGGATGCAGACCCGCGCCAGGACGACCAACCTGGCCCGTCATCAGCGCGAGTGAAATCAGGCAACGTGAATTGTCTGTTCCGTGAATATGCTGCGAAACGCCCATGCCCCAGAAGATCATACCCGCTTTAGCACCCGCAAAAATGCGCGCAACATCGCGGATCACATCGGGCGCGATGCCACAAATGCCTTCCATCGCTTCGGGCGTGAAGTCCTTAAGGTGGGCTTTTTCAGCTTCCCAATTTTCGGTATAGGCGTCGATATATTGCTTATCATACAGCTCTTCTTCGACGATCACATGCATGATCGCGTTCAACAGGCTGACGTCTGAACCGGGACGGAATTGCAGCATATGCGAGGCGTGACGCTTTAGCCCCTGCCCCCGTGGGTCCATCACGATCAGCTTGCCACCGCGTTTGGTGAACTGCTTGAAATAGGTTGCGGCAACAGGATGGTTTTCGACAGGGTTGGCCCCGATTACGATCGCAACATCCGAATTTTTGATCTCGTTGAACGTCGCCGTCACAGCGCCAGACCCGACATTTTCGATCAGCGCCGTCACCGAAGATGCGTGGCACAGACGCGTACAGTGATCGACGTTGTTATGCTTAAATCCTTGGCGGATCAGTTTTTGGAACAAATACGCTTCTTCATTGGTGCATTTGGCAGAACCAAATCCCGCAACCGATTGCCCACCATGGGCTTGGCGCAGTTTGGCAAGACCGCCAGCCGCACGATCCATTGCTTCTTCCCAAGTCGCCTCACGGAAGTGCGTCAGCACGTTGCCCGGATCGACGTTCAGGCCCTTTGCAGGGGCATCATCACGGCGGATCAGTGGTTTGGTCAGGCGGTGATCATGGTGAATATAGTCAAACCCGAAACGACCTTTAACGCACAGACGACCCTCATTCGCAGGACCGTTGATGCCCTCGATGAATTTCACTTTCCCGTCTTTGACTTTCAACGAAACCTTGCAGCCAACGCCGCAGAACGGGCAGACGCTTTCGGTTTCACTATCAAAATCCTTGCTGTCCCCAACTTGCGCATCGTCCACCACAGTGGATGGCATCAGCGCGCCCGTTGGACAGGCCTGAACGCATTCGCCGCAAGCGACACAAGTGCTGTCACCCATCGGATCAGCCAAATCGAACGTTGGATAAGAATTCTGACCACGCCCCGACATGCCGATCACATCATTGACCTGCACTTCACGACACGCGCGCACACAGAGACCACATTGGATGCAGGCATCAAGGTTAACAGACATCGCGACGTGGCTGTTATCCAGCAATGGGATGCAGCCCTCTTCCATCTTGGGGAAACGGCTTTGATCGATGCCGTTTGCTTCGGCCATGTCCCAAAGATGCGAGGATTTATCGTGGGACACGTCGCGCGCAGGCTGGTCCGCCATCAGCATTTCCACAACCATCTTACGCGCGCTTGTCGCGCGGTTCGAATTGGTCGTGACAACCATACCCTCATTCGGTTCACGAATACAGGACGCAACCAAAGTGCGTTCGCCCGCGACCTCGACCATGCAGGCACGACAATTGCCATCTGGGCGATAGCCGGGCTGTGGTTTGTGGCACAGATGTGGAATAACAAGGCCGCGACCGTTGGCGACTTCCCAAATGGTCAGGCCCGCATCAACAGTGACTTCTTCGCCGTCCATCGTGAATGTGATTTGATTAGTCATGGATTACACCTCATCCGCGAAATGTTTCATGGTCATGCGAATTGGGTTTGGCGCCGCTTGGCCCAAACCGCAGATCGACGCATCGCCCATTGCTGTACAAAGCTCTTCCAGCAGCGGTTGATCCCACTTGTCCGCCTGCATCAACTGAACCGCCTTGCCGCAGCCGACACGACACGGGGTACATTGACCGCAGCTTTCATCCTCAAAGAAGCGCAGCATATTCAACGCGGCACCGCGCGCACTGTCTTTGTCAGACAGGATAACAACAGCGGCAGATCCAATGAACGTACCAAGTGGTTGGAGCGTATCAAAATCCATCGGGACATCGTTGATAGACGCAGGCAAAAGACCCGCAGACGGACCACCCGGCTGATAAGCTTTGAACGTGTGCCCGTCGATCATACCGCCAGAGGCCTCGATCAAGTCCATGATTGTCGATCCCGCAGGCAACAAGTGCACACCAGGGTTATTCACGCGTCCAGAGATGGAGTAACTGCGCAGACCTTTGCGACCGTTTTTCTCGGTGGAGGAGAGGACTTCAGGCCCTTCGCGCACGATGCGCGCAACCCACAAAAGCGTCTCAACATTGTGCACCAAAGTCGGCTTGTTAAAGATGCCAACCTGCGCCACGAAAGGTGGGCGATGACGCGGAAGTCCGCGCTTGCCCTCTATGCTTTCGATCATCGCGCTTTCTTCACCGCAGATATAAGCACCCGCGCCGCGACGTAGATCGATGTAGCCTTTTGCAACCAATCCCGCCTCTTCCAGTTTGGCGATTTCCCCGGCCAAGATATGCAGAACCGCAGGATATTCGTCGCGCATGTAGATAAAACAGGTTTCCGCCTCGACGGCCCACGCAGCGATTAGCATGCCCTCAAGGAAAAGGTGTGGTGTACGCTCTAAATAGTAGCGGTCTTTGAATGTGCCGGGTTCGCCCTCGTCACCGTTCACCGCCAAGTAGCGCGTGCCCGCGTTACCGCGCACAAAGCCCCATTTTTTGCCAGACGGGAAACCAGCGCCGCCAAGGCCACGCAGACCAGCGTCTAGAACGGTTTCTTGAACCTGTTCCCAGTTTCCAGTGTCGCGCAGGGTTTTCAGGGATGCATAACCACCTGAGGCAACATAAGTCGCGTAATCTTCGTACTCAGGAATGTCCGCATGCGTATGGTTCGCCGCAATCGCCGCCTGCACCTTTTCAGGCGTGGCGTAGTCGATGTGGTGATGGCCCAATTCCAACACAGGCGCGGTATCGCAACGGCCCATGCACGGCACACGCAATACGCGCACTTCTGATGCATCCAGACCGCTTTCCAGTGCAGATTTCAGCGCCTGCGCACCCGCAAGTTCGCAAGACAGTGAATCGCATACACGGATCGTCAAAGCAGGTGGCGGGATCTCGCCTTCTTTCACAACATCGAAATGCGCGTAGAAGGTGGCGACCTCGTAAACTTCGGCCATGGACAGGCGCAGTTCTTCGGCCAAGGCGCGCAGATGTGCGGCACTTAGGTGGCCATATTCATCTTGGATCAGATGCAGAAACTCGATCAGAAGATCAGCGCGACGTGGGCTATCGCCCAAAAGCGTGCGAACCTCGTCCCACGCGTTATCCTCTAGCTGGCGACCTTTGGGCGTATGACGCCCCTTGCCTTTGCCAGATTTCCAAACGCCTTTGCGATCATCGAGCGCCATGCGCGTACCCTCCCCAAGCGGCACAATGCGTGCCGAACCTCAGGCAAGTTCTACGCCATGCGACGGCATACAATCCTTCATTCAAGACAAGAAATGTCACAAAAACGGAGTCGGTGCGCGAGGTGTTGGGAATTGAGTGCTGAAACCGCTAAATCTAGCGCTGTTCGCTCCAAATCGGTTGGTCTGGAACATGCAGACGCAATGTCATTACAAGCGTTAAAACTCCCTCGCATTCCACCGCGGCGGTGACACCGCGCCGACCTTTAGCTGCAGCTTTAAAGCCCTTCCCTTTCTCTGGGTGCTGCGCTTCGATGAAGGGCGCAGGCAGATGGCAGGGACGGTTTTCCATGTCGATGATCAGGCCCGGACCATCCTGTGCAACAAGCGCGCGGATGGGGGAACGTAGCTCCAATCAGGGATACCCTCAATGACAAGGGATGCGCCGATTAGGTGTGGTTCTAACGTTTCAAGATCCATGTCAGCAGCGATCAAATCCAACTCTTCGCGCGACACAATCGACAGTTGGTGCGCGTTCTTGATCGTCGTGTAACGCTTATACTGCTGCTTAACCCGACTACATGAAGGACGCGTTAGTCCTGAATGAAATTCGGCCTCATAACCTGCGAAGGTAAGCGGCATTTGGACAGCGGCGCAGACGTCAAATCAGCTTCGCTATCCTTCACAGATCCAAGCCAAAGGACTGTCGCGTAGAAATCAGTAGGTTTGAGAGCGGGCATGGGGCTTCCGAATTTGCCATATCAACTTTAGCCACGGGGCGCGCTAACATTCAATCCAGAATGTGTGATCTGAACAATCACATCCAGAAATGAAAAACCCCAGCGCTTGGCTGGGGTTCATCAAAATTTTACGTCGTAAGGTTTCTTACGCAGTGGGTTCAGGTTCCATTCCGCCTGTGGGCTTTGCCCGTGGCTTGGTCTTGGGAATGGCCGTCACACTTGGAGCGTTGCCTTGATCTGGCGTGTCATCTTCGTCAGGTCCAGCATTGGGTGCTTCGCCGTCCATGACGCGCTTGATCTCTTCGCCAGTCAGCGTTTCGTACTCAAGCAATCCTTGCGCAAGGCGCTCCCACTCTTCGTTCTTTTCCGTCAGAATGCGATGCGCAGTCACGTAGGCTTCATCGATCATGCGCTTCACTTCGGATTCGATCAGTTCTTTCGTCGCCGCAGAGATTGAAAAACCGCCCGCGCCGTTGCCGTTGTATCCTTCATGCGCCTGTTCGTAGTCGATGTTGCCGACTTTGTCCGACATGCCCCAACGCAGAACCATCGCACGCGCCAGACCGGAAGCTTGCTGGATATCGCCAGCAGGGCCATTGGACACATTATCCGCGCCATATTTGATGATTTCAGCAGCTTTGCCCGCCATCGTCATCGCCATCTTTTCTTCACACTCAGAACGATGCCAATTTAGGCGATCAATCTCAGGCAAGGACACAACCATACCCAACGCTCCACCGCGCGGAATGATCGTCGCTTTGTAGACGGGATCACACTGGGGCAAATGCATACCAACAACGGCATGACCCGCTTCGTGGTAAGCCGTCTTTTCTTTTTGATCATTGGTCAGAACCATCGAACGACGTTCTGCACCCATCATCACCTTGTCTTTGGCGGATTCAAAATCTTCCATCGTTACAAAGCGACGACCGATACGTGCAGCCATCAAGGCAGCTTCGTTCACTAGGTTGGCCAAGTCCGCACCAGAAAAACCAGGAGTACCGCGTGCAATGATGCGCATGTCGGCATCTGGGCCAAGCGGCGTTTTGCGTGCGTGGACATTCAGGATCTTTTCGCGGCCTTTGATGTCTGGGTTTGGTACCGTAACCTGACGGTCAAAACGTCCTGGACGCAGAAGAGCGGGGTCAAGCACATCACGACGGTTGGTCGCAGCGATGATGATCACACCCTCGTTTGATTCAAAGCCATCCATCTCAACCAGCAATTGATTCAATGTCTGCTCGCGCTCGTCGTTACCACCGCCATGGCCTGCGCCACGGTGACGACCGACTGCGTCGATTTCGTCGATGAAAACAATACACGGTGCATTCTTTTTCGCCTGCTCAAACATGTCGCGCACACGGGATGCACCCACACCAACGAACATTTCAACGAAGTCAGAACCAGAAATTGTGAAGAACGGAACTCCTGCCTCGCCCGCGATTGCGCGTGCGAGAAGCGTTTTACCCGTACCGGGAGGGCCAACGAGCAAAGCACCTTTAGGGATTTTGCCTCCAAGCCGCGAGAATTTCTGCGGGTTGCGCAAGAATTCAACGATTTCTTCCAGCTCTTCCTTGGCTTCATCGATGCCTGCAACGTCATCAAACGTAACACGGCCAGACTTTTCGGTCAGCATCTTGGCCTTGGATTTGCCAAAGCCCATCGCGCCGCCTTTGCCGCCGCCCTGCATGCGGTTCATGAAGTAGACCCACACACCGATAAGCAAAAGGAACGGAAGAAGCGATAGGATGAACGTCTGGAACCCAGATTTTTGCTGCTGCTCTGCGCGTACGGCCACGTTCTGTTCAATCAAAAACTCAGACACATTCGCGTCTGTCGGCTTGATCGTCACGTAGTCGCTGCCGTCTGAACCACGGAACCGAATGCGTTCACCGTCAAGCGTCACATTCGTGACAGAGCCACCGTTAACAGAAGAGACAAACTCAGAATAGCTGATCTCGCGGCTCTGCATCGCGGTGTTTCCGCCGCTAAAGAGGTTAAAGAGCGCTAGGATCAGAAGAAATAGGACGACCCAGAATGCGAAGTTGCGTGCGTTTCCCAAGAAACACTCTCCTTGATATGGATTTGGCGTGTGGGTTAGCACGACGCGATTAGAACTAAAATAGACACATCGCGCCAATGTTCAATGAAGCGCTGGGATCAAATACGTTCAATTCGCCATTTATGGGAAAAAAACGCGGATTATCGCCAATTATAGCTTGGACGAAATGATGCCGGTCGCAAAACCACCCATGCGCAACTCGCCAAACAAGCGCTGATACTCGATTTTCGGGCAACGATCTTGGATTACGTCGATATTTTGCGCCTCGGCCTTTGCAGCCGATTGCGGATGTTGGACTCCGATCTGCATCCAAATGGTTTTCAACGAGGGCAAATGCGCCAGCGCCTCATCGACAATTTCAGGCACCGCTTCGGAACGGCGAAAAATATCGACCATATCCACAGGCTCTGTAATTTCAGACAGGCTTGCGCGGATGGTTTGACCAAACAGCATCTTCCCCGAGTGCATCGGATTGACGGGGATCACAGGGTATCCCTTCAGCCCAAGGTAACGCGCCACATAATAACTGGGACGCAAAGGATTGGTCGACACGCCGACAACCGCGACCACTTTGGTCCGGTTCAAAATGTCGCGCAAAAATTTATCAGAATAGCTCATATGTCTATTCACCCCAATTTTACGCAAAGTTCAAAAGAAAAAAGCGCCCACGGGCAGGGAAACCCGGGGCGCTGAGTGGGGAACGAGGGACAGTGAAGTGACGCGCCGTGTTCCGAGAGGCGCGTCTCTTGGGATTAGACTTAGGTGCTGTTTTGCGTACTTAAAGGGCTGCGCTGGATTTTGTGAATACTCGGCGAAAACTCGCGCAAATCGGGTTAAACCGACAGGTATGTATCGCGAATTTCAGGGTTTGCGTTCAGTTCAGCCATCGTACCTTGATATTTAGCACTACCACTTTCCACAATCACGACCCGGTCTGCCACGGCCTGTGCAAAATGCAGGTTTTGCTCAGACAACAGAACCGTCAGCCCTTCTGTCTTCAGCTTCAAAATAACGCGCGCCATTTCTTCGACAATTACAGGTGCGATGCCCTCTGAGGGTTCATCAAGTAAGATCAAACTAGGATTACCCATCAACGTACGCGCGATTGTCAGCATTTGCTGTTCTCCACCCGACAGTTCCTTGCCACGGTTCGTGCGCCGTTCAGCCAAGTTGGGGAACATGTCAAACAGCATGTCCTCGTTCCACGTCACGGCCTGCGCGCGCGCAGGCTGGCGGCCCACTTCTAGGTTTTCCATGACAGTCAAGTCCGTGAAAATGCGCCGTTCTTCTGGTACATAGCCCAGACCCATTTTGGCCACCTTGTGCGGGGCCATTCGTGTAATTTCGACACCTTGAAACGTGACAGACCCCGATTCGGGCACAACCAATTGCATGACCGATTTCATCGTCGTCGTTTTGCCAGCACCGTTGCGCCCAAGTAGCGCAACAACTTGCCCGCGTTCCACATCGAAACTCAGGTCGCGCAGAACATGTGCCTTACCGTAAAAGCTGTTGATGCCTTTGATCTCAAGCATGTGCACTCTCCCCGTCATGCTTGAACAGCGTCCCGCCCCCAAGGTAAACCTCGCGCACACGATCATCATTTCGAATTTCATCGACGGAGCCATTGGCGATCAACTGACCTCGGTTCAAAACCATCACACGATGCGCATGGGCAAAAACGACGTCCATATCATGTTCCGTAAACAACACGCTGACCCCGCGGCTTTCGACGATATCCGCCGTTAGCTGCATCAACGCGATCCGTTCCGCAGGTGCCATCCCAGCTGTCGGTTCGTCCATCAACAAAAGCGTCGGCTCATGCGCTAAAGCAATCGCGAGTTCGAGACGTTTCAAATCACCATAAGCTAAAACAGCGCAATGGCGTTCCGATTGATCTGCCATGCCAACCAGATCAAGCAGGTCCATCGCTGCGTCACAATACATCTTATGGGCGCGCGGCAGCAGGGAATAAATTTTACGATGATGCGATATCAGCGCCATTTGCACATTCTCGATCACCGTCATTGACGTGTAGGTTCCGGTGATCTGAAAGGTGCGTCCCACCCCTTTGCGCCAAATTTGGCGAGGCTTCAGGCCCGCAAGGGTTTGGCCGTTCAGCTTGACCGTGCCAGCGCTTGATTTCAATTGCCCCATGAGCATGTTGAAACATGTACTTTTGCCCGCACCGTTAGGGCCGATCAACGCAAGCAGCTCGCCCTTTTGCAACGCGAACGACACGTTATCCACCGCTTGGATAGCACCAAAAGCCTTGCTCAGGCCCTGCACTTCAAGAACCGCGCTCATGCTTGATCCTCCCGTTTCATAAAGCCAATTTTTTCGGCCCATTTACGCAACGTGCCTGCGATGCCATCAGGCGCAACAATCACAACGAAGATAATCAGCAGACCCAGCAGCAACCGCCAGTATTCAAATCGCGTGATGTAGTCCTTAGCCCCTTCAAGCGCAGCACCGCCGACGACGCCACCTGCGAGGGTTTTTACGCCGCCTAGAAAAACAACAATCAACGCATCAAAGCTGCGTGCAATTTCTAGTTCATTCGGAAAGATCGAGCCTTTTGAGAACACGAACAAGCCACCCGCGATACCCGCCATGGCCCCCGCGAAACCGAAGGCGACCAATTGAACATGCTTGGTGTGGATACCTGTAGATTCCGCCTGCCGCTGGCTGTCTCGTGCAGCACGTAACGCATACCCAAACGGCGAATGGGCGGTGTGGCGCAGCAGTATGATGCCTCCGACACAGAGTACCATCGACAAGTAATAGAACGTGGTCGTCCCACTTGCCCAATCAGATGGCCATATATCCACAAGCCCATCGTCGCCACCCGTAAAATCGCCCCATTGGAAGACCAGCGACCACAAAAGCTGCGCGAAGGCGAGCGTAAGCATGGCGAAATAAACACCCGTCAAGCGCAGGCAGACCCAGCCGAAAATGATTGCAGTTAGGCCTGCCGCAAGGGGCGCAAGGATCAACGCAAGCTCCATCGGCGTGCCCGCATATGTAACAAGCAAGGCCGCTGCATAAGCACCACCGCCAAAGTAGGCCGCGTGACCGAAAGAGACGAGACCACCAAGGCCAAGTAGGAAATGCAGCGAAGCCGCGAACAAACAGAAAATCGCAATGTCGGTGATGAGAACAAGGATAAAGCTATCCCCCACAATCGGAAGCAGCGCCATGAGAAAGAGGCCAAACATCACAATCATCCGCGCACTCTGACCTGCGGGTTTGATCGGGCGTTCCGGCTCCCCAACCTGCCCATGCTCGCCCGCGACTTCCTCTCGTCCAAACAGACCGAAAGGGCGGAAGATCAGGACCACGACCATGACAACAAACATCAGGGCGAGTGTGGATTGCGGCAGGTAGTTCACACCGAACACGTTGAGAACAGAGATGAGAACAGCGGCTACATAGGCACCTGGGAGCGATCCCATGCCGCCAATTACCACGACAACAAAGATTGCACTAAGAATGTTGAAATCCATCAACAAGTCCGCGCCGCCTTTGGGGAGTTGCACCGCGCCGCCGAGCCCCGCAAGCGCGCAACCGAGGAAGAAAACACCCGTGAAAAGCCATGCTTGGTTCACACCCAAAGCGCCAACCATTTCGCGGTCTTGCGTTGCCGCGCGCACGAGAATGCCTGTGCGGGTTTTGGTGATCAGCCACCAAAGCGCGAAGGCCACGAACGGCGTCAGCGCGATCAAAGCAAGGTCATATTTCGGAACGGGTTCCCCCATGATCCGAATGATACCTTTCAAACCCGGCGCACGCGGGCCAAGGAAATCGTCCGCGCCCCAAACCAACAATGTGAGGTCTTGAATGACGAGAATTACGCCAAACGTCGCGACCAGCTGGAACAGCTCAGGCGCTTTGTAGACAGGACGTAGGACCAATATTTCGACAATAATGCCGATGATCCCGACAACGAGACCTGCCAAAAGGATCG
Source organism: Planktotalea sp. (assembly GCF_018607965.1). Classification (GTDB taxonomy): domain Bacteria; phylum Pseudomonadota; class Alphaproteobacteria; order Rhodobacterales; family Rhodobacteraceae; genus Planktotalea. The sequence continues at coordinate 35,967 of NZ_JABBAM010000040.1, read as the reverse complement.
ACGCCCAAAATCCGAATGCCCCTGGCAAAATCTGCATGAAAGAATAGCCCACATAAGCGCCCAGCATGTAAAATGAGCCATGCGCGAAGTTCACGATCCGTGTGACGCCAAAAATCAGGGAAAGGCCTGAAGCAACCATAAAAAGTGCGCTTGCATTGGCCAAACCTGTCAGGATTTGCGCGATGAAGAGACCCATGGTCTGCTCCTGTCTTCGATGTAGGAAAAGGGAACGGTCCGCACGCATTTGCACGGACCGTGTTTCGATTTTTCAAGAAAAATCTAGCGCTTAGTTGCCAGAACCGCGTAGTTTCATGACTTCTTCGTCTGGCAAAGTGTAGTCGCCACCGTTCTTATAAGACCAATCAACCAGCGTCCCTTTGCCGTCCTTTAAGGCAATTGTACCAACGAAAGCACCCATTGTGGATTGGTGATCAATCGCACGGTACGTGATATCGCCAACAGGTGTGCTGACGGGTAGGTCCGCAAACGCCGCACGAATGGCTTCACTATCAGTAGAACCTGCTTTTTCCAGAACAGCCACGACAGATTGCACGGTCATATAGCCAACAAGCGATCCGATACGGGGGTGATCGTCGTATTTCGCCATGTAGCCATCAACGAAGACCTTACCCGGTCCTTCCGTAATTTCGGACCAAGGATAACCTGTGACAACCCAACCTTCAGGCGCTTCATCACCTAAAGGATCCATATATTCAGGTTCACCTGAAAGGAGACCGTAAACATTACGGCCTTCAAACAAGCCGCGTGTGCCGCCTTCGCGAACGAATTTTGCAAGGTCGCCCCCGAATGTCACGTTGTAGATCGCGTCTGGCTTAGCGCGCTCAATCGCTTGCGCCTCAGCGCCCGCATCGATCTTGAACAAGGCAGGCCACTGCTCTGCTACGAATTCAACCTCGGGCTTTAGCTTTGTCAGCGCCTTCTTGAACGCTGCGACCGCATCTTTGCCATACGCATAGTTCGGCGCGATTGTCGCGTAACGGATCGCATCGGTTTGCGCAGCTTGTTCAGCCAGCATGGCCGCTTGCATGTATGTGGAGGACCGCAGGCGGAACGTGTAGTCATTGCCCTTGGACCATGTGATTGCATCGGCCAAAGGCTCTGACGCCAGGTAGACATACTTTTTTTCTGCCGCGAGCGATGAAATCGCCAAACCAACATTGGACAAGATCGTGCCCGTCAGCATCACAGCGCCCTCACGCGTCATAAGCTCTTCGGCAATCTTCACCGCTTCACCGGGCTTGCCTTGGTCATCGCGGAAAATGAATTCGAGCGGCTTGCCAAGCACACCACCTGCTGCGTTCACCTCTTCAATAGCCATCTCGATGCCTAATTTATAGGGACCTGCAAAGGCCGCGAGGCGCTTGTAGTGGTTGATCTCACCAATCTTGATCGTCTCTTGCGCAAGCGCAGGCAGGCCGACAGCCGCAATCGCAATCGCGCCTACAAGGCTTTTCAAAAATATCTTACGTTTCATGGTCATCCCTTTTCTGTTGGGTCGACCCTAGCAGCGTCAGTCGTGCTGCACAAAGGTCGGATGGAGAGGCGCACCGAGATCTTCGGTGGCCTCCAGTTCGACAAGGTCGCGTATTCGTTTGCGATACACGTTTGGCCCTTTGTCGATGGCAATTCTGATGGGTTTACGCTTCTGTGGACGCTGTTCTTCAATGTTGATGGCTTCCAGCACCTCTTTGTCCTCAGAAAACGCGATGCGGAACATCGTGTCCATATTTTCTGACGCAGCTTCGTCGCCAACCGCCGTGTTGCGCAGGTGCATCCAGTAATCGATCGTAAAGTCCTCGGTCACAGGCGTCACAAAGTGCAGCGCGAAAATGCGTACGCCCTTGTCACGTTCATCCTCAGAGAGGTTAGCCGCCACATCCGCACTGCCGAAATCAATGACAGCCGTACTGGGCAGGTGCAAATAGTAGTAATGCCAGCGATCCACATTGCCTGTGAAATCGCCAAAATTCTGAAAGAACCCAACGGGAGCGGAGTCCTTGATCCAACGCCACGCGAGGATCACATCACCAGACGTCGACACATGCACAGGTACGTTTTCAGACGCGGCACTGCCCAGCGTTGTTGGATGCACAAAACTGACGTGCGCAGGATCAACAAGGTTCTCTGCGACGTTGAGATAGTTCGCGTGTAGATGCAGCCCATCGCCGTGATGCGCATGCCAATTCGGGTCGGAAAATTCAGGCATGTCAAAGACGGGCGTGTTTGCAGCCAAAGCTGCTTCACCAGGCCAAATCCAAACGATTCCATGGGCTTCGTGAACAGGATATGTATCAACATACGCCGACGCAGGAAGGTTATCTTGACCCGGAACGCGCACGCATTTCCCATCACGCCCAAACGTCATTCCGTGGTAGCCACATTGCACCGTATCGCCAACGCGTTTGCCTTTAGAGAGTGGCAACAGGCGGTGCGGACAGCGATCTTCCAAGGCAACAAGTTCTCCGTCGGAGGCCCTAAACAACACCATATTTTGTTCAGTGATCGTGATCGCGCGCAGATCATCCGCAAAGTCCTTGGACCAGCCAGCAACGTACCACGCATTACGTACAAACGGCATTCGAGCGACTCTCCCAGCCTTGGCATCTAAACTGCATTCGGCACTGAAAACTTGTTCGTTGTCAAACAATATTTTCGCTCGTATCCTATGAAAATAGGGAGAACGCGGCGAATGATCAAAGACGAGGCAAGCAATGCGCAGAAGGTCGAATACCGTCTGGAAGATCAGATCGGTTTCAAGCTGCGTTTGGCGAACCAAAAGCACCTAGAGCACTTTGCAGAGTTGATGCCAGACGCGACCCCAACGCAATTTGCCATCCTCGCACGCCTTCACGCCGACGGACCATTGTCGCAAAATCATCTGGGACGCCGTGTTGGCATGGATTCGGCAACCACAAAAGGCGTCGTGGATCGTTTGCGCAGCAAAGGGTTTGTTCAAAGCACCGCGTCTAAAACCGATTTGCGCAGGCTAGAGATTTCTTTAACCTCAACAGGACAAGAGTTTGCATCCCGCGCAATCGCGACAGCAACTAAAATCTCGGCGCGCACAACTGCAAACCTAAGTACGCGCGAAACGGAACGCTTGCTGGCCCTTCTGGAAAAACTTTAACGCAACCCATCTTTGCCCACCGCATCCGCGTGCAACAAGCCACCAACGCGCGGTAAAGGCCGCCCGCCGTCTGTAACGGCAACTGCAACCATGATTTCATTCGCACGCGGTGCATCGTTCAAACGGACTTCTATTCCATCGAAATGTGACCGCACATAGGCCGCATCTTTATGTCCCAACGGCACATCTAAATCCTGTCCAGGGCCACCCATTTTCTTAGACGACGGCACAAGGGCGGCACCCTTTTCAACTTCTTTGCGCAAAGGCGCACCCATCTTGGGGTGCAGCAAAGCGGCGGCGTGTTCTAGCTCTCCATTTTCGCCCACCATCGCAGCTTTTCCATAGCTTTCGGCCTGTGCAGGCTTGATGCCGAGCGCTTCGACACAGCGCTTGCCGAGCGTTTCGCCAAGTTCAGCGCCAATATCCATCAAGGGTTTCAAATCCTCGGTGTATCCCCCCGCATATGGGTTCGCGATGACCGCGACAGCAACGGCTTTACGCGTGGCAGGTGCAATTGAACGCCCTGCCTCACGATGTGTTTCTTCAACGAAAACAGCAATCTTGCGAATGTCAGCTTTCATCGTAGACCATCCTCACCTTTGATCGCACTCGCGGGCAACCCACCAGCCCTGTCATGCACGCGTGCGCCTGTGCTCATCACCAGAACGAACGCCAGCTCATTTGCACGGGGCGCGTCATTCATGCCAACTTCCATCGCATCAAAATGTCCGCGCACGTAGGATGCGTTGATATGAGTGATCGGAACGTCCAAACGAACGCCCGCCGCGCCCACCTTTTTCGTGGACGGGACTATCGCCTTTGCATCACCCAAAAGTTCGCGCATCGCGTATCCGCCCGGCGCATGCCAAAGCGCCCCGTGCTCCAATTCACCCGCCGTACCGACGATTGAGCCTTTACCATAGCCTTCGATCATACTCGCATCACCGCCGAGCGCATCAATCAACTTTTGCCCCATTTGCAAGCCCAGTGGCTTTAGGTCTTCCATGAACGGTTGAATGTCCTCAACATATTGTCCCGCGTAGGGGTTCGCGATGACCGCGATAACAGCTCCACGTCTTTGGGGCACGTTTGCGCGTGGACCACCCTCGTGAAAGACTTCTTCAATGACCGTTGCAATCTTGCGGATCTCTACATCAGGCATGTTCTAGCACCTTCTTGTTGTTCATTTCTATTTGTCTGCTTTGACCCTGAAAATGCAAGCTGGCCGCGTGAATTAGGCCAGCTTCTTGCATATCACGCGCGTGGCTTAGGCCAGTTTCAAGCGCGCGCGTGACCTCTGCTAGAGTCAACTGCCCAACATGCGTGACCACCCTCATAGCACCCAAGTCACTTTGATCAACGATCTCATTCGCATTTTGGCGCGTAATCGCGGGGTGATCTGGCAGATCGACAGCACCCGCAATCAAAGTTGCCGCCACATCGGCTTTGCAGGCCGTTTCGCTTAAGGCCGTGACACTATCCGCAATACCAAAGGACAGGCTGCGACCGCCCTGCCCACTCGTCGCGATACCGCGAATGGGGCTGTCAGCACTCAATGTAATCTTACCAAGCGCGCCGCCCTTCACACCAGCCATACCAACCGAGAACACAGCGTCGCCAGACACGTGAAGCGCGATGTCACCGCCGTTGTTCACATAGGCGCGCTTGAAAGACGCGGCTTGCTGCATCGCGTCCAAAACCGTTTCAGCGACAGCCCCCGCGACACCCGCCATAGGCGTTACAAATCCATCATGCGCTTGCGCCGCACGCCACATCGCCAAAGCAATGCACCCCTTTGGCTTTGGCCCATGGACCATGCGCAAAAGATCAATCTCGTCCATCAATTCTGCCAAGACCGTACCAAGCCGTGTTTGCGCGGCCTCGAAAGCAAGCATGCGTTCGCCATCGACTCCAATGATCAAATCAATCGGGCCATGTTGTAGGTGCAGACGGTCGCCCGACAAAAGGGCTGCTTGGACGCCCATCATCCCCGCAGGATCCGTTTGGTTTTTTGCGCTTGGTGCGGATCAGGCTGGGACGGCATACGCGTGACTTTGCGCAACTCCCCCTTTAGCACGCTTGCAGCGTCGATGATGTACTCCATGTGACCGCCCAGCGCGTCATAGTCTTCGCGCCGCAAGGTGAATTCGATGGGTGCCACAAGCGCAGGCGTTGGCACATAGCCAAATGAATTCGTGGGCATTTCCATGACATCAACCATCACCGTGATCCCACCACCGGGCCAAACATAGGCTTCGGCACCACCGCACGACACATAAGTCAGCGCATCCTTGACAGAACGCGTTAGCCGGACGGGGTTTTCCGTAACACCAGCCCGCAACGATCCACCTGCGCCGCCCATGAAGAGAACTGAACAGAGGGAGGGTTCGCAGTTCTCTGCGATGCGATCCGCAGTAATGCGTAGCTCTTCAGAAATCTCGGCGGGCCGTGGGATCAGATCGTCGTCTAATTCATAATACGCCCACTGCTCGCCCGTCGTAGACACCATTAACAACCGCAAACCTACCCACGCCTTTTTCGCATCCGCAGGTTTCAAAATTGTCAGCGGGTCTTCCACGTCCGTACCGCCCCACCCAGTCCCCGGCTCGGCGACCTGAAAATAGCGACCCGGCGTTGAACGACGTCCTTTAATTTTTACTCCAGAGGGGCGCATATTAAGCTGCTTGCCCGCTTCATGTTCCGTCAAAACGCCCGTGATATGATCATCCACGACGATCACCTCGTCCACGTGGGGTTCCCATTGTTTGGCGAACATTCCAATCGCCGCAGAGCCACACCCAACCCGCATCAGTTTTTCGCGCACGCCATTGATGATCGGAGCTATGCCCGCCTGCACGATAATCTCTGCGCCCTCGTCAATCTGCATCGTGACCGCGTCGCGATTGCACAGGTTCATCAACGCATCACAGGTCACACGGCCCGCGGATTTCGTACCACCTGTCAAGTGTTCGACCCCGCCAAGCGAGAGCATCTTGGAACCATATTCAGATGTCATTACATGCCCAATCGCTTCTCCGTTCACACGCACAACCGCACGTTCGTGGCCGATGAAACGATCCGTGTCGATTTTCACTTTCACGCCGCAGTAGGAATAGATCCCCTCGGTCACGACCGTGATCATATCAACGCCGTCAACGTCTTGGCTAACAATGAAGGGTGCTGGTTTGTAATCGGGATAGGTCGTACCAGCCCCGACAGCCGTCACAAAGGGGCGCGATCCTTGCAACACGTCGCCGTTCCAATTTTTGGGATCTTTGCCCTGACCAAGAAAGGCAACCGCAGGCGCGCCGTTCTCGATAACCGTCAATGGATCAAGGCGCACAAGGTCGCCCGCGTGATTGGCATAACGATCGCACGCCCCCGCTTTGCCCTCTGAGATGAAACACATCACAGGACAGGCATCGCAGCGAATTTTCTCTGGTTTCACGTGCATGGTATCGGTGGCATCCTCAGGCATATCCAGCCTCCTTCAAAGCGGCACGGACGCGGTGCGGCAAGGCTGGAACATGGCGCAAACGCACACCTGTTGCAAAATGAACTGCGTTCAAAATGGCAGGCGCGGTGGGAATCAATGCATGTTCGCCAAGACCCTTGGCACCATAGGGTCCATGCGCATCTGGTTCTTCGATGATCAGCGTTTCAATCGGAGGAACATCGCCGATTGTGGGAATCAAATAGTCATGCAGATTTTCGGTGCGCCCCGGGATAAATTCCTCCATCAAAGCCATACCAAGACCTTGGGCAACGCCGCCTTGCACTTGCCCCTCGACCAGCAAAGGATTGATCGCTTGGCCCACATCATGCGCGGCAACAAAACGCAGCGGTTTGATTGTTCCAAGTTGCGTGTCCACCTCGACCACAGCCAAATGTGCAGCGTACCCAAATTGCGCGTAAGGCACGCCTTGACCGTTCTCATCCAGCGGCGCAGTTGGCGGATCATAGCTGGCCACAGCGCGCATGACGTATCCGTCCGCGCCTGTATCCATCCTCGCAAGGTCAATGGAGTGCCCCCCACTTAAGGTAATCACAGTATTACCTAAAATAATCTCGGCATCTTCGGCAGCGTTTACCAGTTCCAAAACTTGGCGCCGAAGGCTTTCGGCCGAAAGTTTGGCCGCGTTACCCGTCACAAATGTCTGGCGTGAGGCAGACGTTTTGCCCGCATCTGGCGTAATATCCGTGTCAGGGCCAACAATCGAAACCTGATCTGGGCGCACGCCAAACGCTTGCGCAAAAATTTGTGTGATGACAGTGTTGGATCCCTGCCCGATATCCACAGCACCTTGATGCAAAACCAAGGTGCCATCGCTGCGCAAACCGCATTTGATCGTTGACGGGTTCGCCATGGACGTGTTGCCACAGCCATACCAGCCTGCCGCAAGACCGACACCACGTTTCAAGTGCCCTTCGATGTCATTGAACGTTCGGCATTCAAGCTGTTCTGCAACCCACGCCTCGCGCAACGCCTCCAAACAGGCTTTCACCCCAACACCCTGTTCAAACACCTGTCCCGATACCGTCGCTACGCCATTATCCAACGCATTCAGCATGCGGAAATCAAGCGCGTCCATCCCAATTGCAGCGGCGAGTTCGTCAAATAAAGTCTCTTGCGCGATAGCCGATTGGGGGACTCCGAAACCACGAAATGCGCCCGCAGGGGGACAATTCGTGTAAATCCCTTTGGACTGAGCGCGGTAGTTGGGAATGCTGTATGGACCAGACGCATGTAGCGGCACGCGGTTCGCAACCGTCGGGCCCCAACTGGCATAGGCACCCGTATTAAAATCACCGTCAAAGCGTAGACCTGTCAGGCGACCATCCTTGCGAACGCCCCCTTTAATCGTGATCCTACCAGGGTGGCGTTTGGTTGATGTTGCCATGCTTTCCACTCGCGAATAGGCCATGCGAACAGGGCGACCCGTGACCATCGCACCAAGCGCAAGATAGGGGTGTACCGTCAAATCCAGCTTGGACCCAAAACCACCACCAACTGCCGTCGGCACAATCCTGATATCATTATTTTCAAGTGCCAACAGACCTGCCAAGGCCTCTTGGTTCATAACTGGGGCTTGTGTGCAAACATGTAAATGCACGCGGCCATCAACCATTTCTGCAAAACCTGCTTCGGGTTCAATATAGGCGTGTTCTACAAAGGACGTCTCAAACTCTGCACTCAGCACGATATCAGCGTCAGCCAAGCCCGCGTCGATATCGCTGTGTGCAACAAACCCGCCACACATCACATTGTTGTCGTGACCTTCATGGATCTGCGCGACGTTGCTGTTTTGGGCTTCGCTCACGTCCTGAACACTGGGGAGCTCCGTCCAATTGATCGCAAAATCAGTTATGTCATAGCTTGAAATAACGTCCGCATCACCAATGATAGCTGCAACCGCCTCACCCTTAAAGCGGGTTTCAGTTTCGGAAAACATTGGCTGATCAATAAAGCCTGGAATGGTGCCAAATAGGTTAACGCCCGGCACATCCTGTGCTGTCAGAACCGCTTCAATTCCTTCGATTGCACGCACCGAATCCAGATCTCCAAACTCAAAAGCAGCACGCGGAAACGGCGATCGGATCACCAACGCCACGAGCGCGCCAACGGGCGCAACATCGTCGCCAAACAGTTCTGTCCCATCGACCTTTGGCAAAGCATCCAATCGCGCAATCGGATCGCCAACAGAGCCTTTTGCAGCAATGACCGACTGGTTTTCACCAACCGCGACAACCGCATGAATGATTTTGCGATAGCCCGTACATCTGCACAACACACCACCCAAAGCGTCCTGAACTTGCTCAGAATTTGGTTTTGGGTTTTCAGCTAAAAGCGCCGCCGCACTCACGATCATTGCAGGGGTACAAATACCGCATTGCGCGGCTTGATGCGCGGTGAAGCTTTTTTGCAAATCAGCAAGGATATCAGGCGCAACACCTTGCAAAGTTTGAACATTACGCCCTGCCGCCTGAGCGTTAGACGTGAGACAGGCACAAACGGGCGCGCCATCGATCAAAACCGTACAGGCCCCACAATCGCCTGCGTTACAGCCGATTTTGACATCTTTTGCACCCAGTTCTTCGCGCAAAACCACGCTTAGGCGCGTTTGGCGGGCTGACGTGCTTTGGACCGCACGTCCGTTCAAGGTGAACTCAATCTGCGAAGACTTATTCATGGGCTGCCTCCTCTAATACACGCTTGATCAGCGAAGCGACAACATCGAAGCGATACTCACCTGAACCGCGCACATCGTCGATTGGGCTAAGGCGCGACAGGTCCGCCTTGGCGATAACCGTCTCAACGTCGCTAACGCGAAGCCCCTCTAATGCAGCTTCCAGTCCAGTCAATCTTTGAGCAACTGGCGAACAGGATCCAACAGCAATGTGCACGTCGCTCAACACGCCATCCGTTACCTCGCATGTCACTGCAACCATTGCGATCGAGATCACCAAGTACTTGCGCGCACCCAACTTAACAAACGAACTTCTGCGCGTTTCAGAGAGGTCAGGAATAAGAATCGCCGTCACCAATTCATCCGCTTTACGCGCGATTTGGCGAACACCCGTGATGAAATCCGACAAAGGCAAAACGCGTATGCCATTCGAAGACTCCAACTCCACCTGCGCATTCAGCGTCAGCAAAGGCGGCACACCGTCTGCAGCGGGGGATGCGTTGCACAGGTTACCCGCAATCGTGCCAGCATTCTGGATTTGAACAGAACCCACTTCGCGCGCGGCCGTTTTCAGCCCTTTGAACGCGGGTGGAAGGTCCGCCTTAATAATATCCGTCCATGTGCTTGCCGCCCCAATACGCAATCCCTGCGCGTCACGGGAAATGCAACGCAATCCTTCAATCCGCGTTATATCGAGCATGTCACAGCGAATAGATTTTTCTCCCTGCACAGGATACCAATCAGTACCACCTGCAATGATGCTTGGCGCCCCAGATCCCAATGCGGTTAGCGCGTCTTGCAAACGTGTTGGCGTGAAGTAGTCCAAGACAGCACCTCGTGAAGTACACAAAATATTTGTTTGTATACGAATAGAATATCGAAGTGAGGATTCTGTCAAATCCTTTCATGCCCCCTCTTGATCGACATCGAACTTCTGTTAGCGTTCAAACGAATTCGGGAGGAACCAAAATGTCTGAAACCCCACGCAAGCTCGTCATTCACAATATCGGCCTGATGCTTTCGGGCAAAATGGAAGCACCTATTTATGAGGCTGATTGCATTATCGCATTAGACGGCAAGATCGTGCAGTGGGGGCGCGAAAAAGACATGGATTTGGAGGGTGCGGATTCAGTCATCGATGCAAATGGCGTCACGCTGGCCCCCGGTCTTATCGACAGCCATATCCACCCGGTTATTGGCGACTACACCCCGCGTCAGCAGCAATTGCATTGGATCGACAGCACATTACACGGCGGCGTGACCACGCTGATTTCAGCGGGTGAAGTACATATGCCCGGACGCCCCAAAGATGTTGTCGGCCTTAAGGCGATGGCGATTGCGGCGCAACGCTGGTACGAAAATTTCCGCCCCTCCGGCATGAAAGTTCACGCGGGTGCGCCTGTCATTGAACACGGCATGGTCGAAGAAGATTTCAAAGACCTCGCAGATGCAGGCGTGACGTTACTGGGCGAAGTTGGCCTTGGCACCGTAAAAGACGGCAAGACCGCGCAGCAGATGGTCGGTTGGGCGCGTAAGTATGGCATTCAAAGCACGATCCATACAGGTGGCCCATCCATCCCTGGATCAGGTTTGATCGACGCGGATATGGTGATGGAAACGGGAACAGATGTGATTGGTCACATCAATGGCGGCCATTCGGCGCTGCCCGATGATCAGATCATTTGTCTGTGCGAAAGTTGCAAAGCAGCATTCGAGATCGTTCATAACGGCAACGAACGCGCGGCGGTATTGACGGTAAACACTGCGCGCGAGCTTGGAAAACTGGATCAAGTGATCCTTGGCACCGACGGCCCAGCTGGATCAGGTGTGCAGCCGCTCGGCATCTTGCGCATGATCGCGATGCTGTCTGCCTTTGGTAATGTTCCCGCCGAAATCGCGTTTTGCTTTGGCAACGGCAACACATCGCGTCAACGTAAATTGAATACGGGGCTGATCGAAATCGGTATGTGCGCAGACTTTGTGCTGATGGATCAGGCCCAGCATGCACCCGGCAAGAACATTCTGGAAAGCGTCCAGTTGGGCAATCTACCGGGTGTTGGCATGACAGTAATTGATGGTGTCGTGTGTTCCGAACGCAGCCGAAACACACCACCTGCAAATCGCCTTCCCCGCGTCGTCGCTTAGCCTTCTGAGTTAAGATAAGCACGAATGGCAGGGCGATAATGCTCTATCTCACTTGCGACCGCGGGATAACTGCTAAGTCGCTTTCGATAGGCCACGACGCTGCTTGGCCATGTCAGTTCGAACCCCAAAGCGCGCTCTAAGATTGCAAACCATTCAAGCGTCGCTGCAAAACCTGCATCACACAAAAGCAGGTCGCGCGTCGGAAGGCCATCGGTCGTGAGCAGCATTTCGAGCGCTTCAAAATGACGATTCACTTCTGAAAACGCCACGGATAGCGCGCCTTGATCACGGGTTTTCAGCAATGGGAACATAACCCGCAAGGCTGGCTCTAGCCGCGTATCATGAAAGCGCCCACGCTCGCGTGCTTTGGCACGTGGCACCAAGCCGACGGGCATCATCGCGGATTCTGGATGCTTTTCCTCAAGGTATTCAGCAATCGCTTCGCTGTCAGACAGCATCACATCGCCATCTATCATGGTCGGAATATTTCCCGACGGCACAATCTTGCGATACGCATCAGAACGGTATCCACCAGGGGGCGCTAATTCTTCCCAAGCAAGCCCCTTATGGCGCAAAACAACACGCAATTTAGCCGTGTAGATCGAAATCGGGATGTTATAGATCGTCAGCATACTTGCCCCTTACCGTAAAATTCACACGAAAAAGGGGGCTAGAGCCCCCTTTGAAGCGATACTATACGCAGTCTTTAGTCGACTGAAAGTGCCCATTTGTCTGCAAGCTCGTCAAAGAAGCCACGTTCGGACTTCAACGCGATCCAAGTGTTCACATAGTTGATCCAGACTTGATCTGCTTGTGGCAACAACATCGCGATTGGTGTTGGTGCACGTACTTCAGATACTGGGACAATCATCAGTTGGTCGTATTTCGCGATCAACTTGTTGGCTTCCACGTTGGATGTGATGTTTGCATCCGCACGCCCTGACAGAACTTCTTGGAAATCACGTGCAGGTGCTTCAACGATGCGATGCTCTGCATCTGGGAAGAAGCGCTTAACCTGCTGTTCTTGTGTTGTACCAAGTGTAGCTGCGACTTTGACGTCAGCTTTGTTGAGATCATCCCAATCCTTGAAACGATCCGCGTTCTTTTTCTGTGTCAAAGGCACAGTGAACAACGCGAAATAGCTATCTGAGTAACCCGCCGCTTTTGCACGCGCTGGGGAAACCGACGCGGATCCAGTGATGTGGTACTGGCCAGATGTCACGCCGCTGACGAGCGTCTTCCAGTCTGTTGCAACGAACTCAAGCTCAACGCCCAGATCGCTTGCAAGCTCTGTCATCACGTCGATGTCGTAGCCTTTGTAGGAATTCGTGGCCGGGTCACGAACGGACATTGGATCCCAATCGCCTGTTGTGCCAACTTTCAACACGCCAGAAGATAGGATTTCGCTAAGTACGGACTGGGCGTTTGCAGCCATTGTAGAGCCGGCCAACATGGCGGCAGTTGCGGCGATCTTAAAAAACTTCATTGTTCGTCCTCGGTTCATTTTGGTTGCGCACTAAAACACACGTTCATGTGCAGATGTGCAAGGCGATAGTGCTTGTCATGGCTCTCGCATCCTGAAATGCCTAGGAATTCAGGATGGAGTGTATGATGCAAAGTGGTTCTCAAGCCCCAGTAATCAAGATGAACGGGGTGTCTAAATTTTTCGGGGATTTCCAAGCGCTCAAAAACGTGTCGTTGGATGTGGCCGAGGGCGAGCGTTTGGTGGTCTGTGGGCCTTCAGGGTCAGGTAAATCAACTCTTATTCGCTGTATCAACCGTTTGGAAAAGCACGAAAAGGGCGAGATTGATGTCGAGGGCATTCGACTGAACGACAGCCCCGCTGCTCTGGATGCAATACGCCAGAATGTTGGCATGGTGTTTCAGCAGTTCAATCTGTTTCCTCACTTATCCGTGATGGACAACCTGACGTTAGGTCCGATGCGCGCATATGGGCTAACCAAAGCCGTCGCGCAGGCCCGCGCCATGAAATATCTTGAACGTGTCCGCATTCCAGATCAGGCTGAAAAGCTTCCGCGCCAGCTATCGGGTGGTCAACAACAGCGTGTCGCGATAGCGCGTTCGCTCTGTATGGAGCCCAAGATTTTACTGTTTGACGAACCAACGTCGGCCCTTGATCCAGAGATGATCAATGAAGTGCTAGAGGTGATGGTAGAACTAGCAGAGACTGGCATGACGATGATCGTTGTGACCCACGAGATGGGGTTTGCGCGCAAAGTCGCGGATCGCATGGTGTTTATGGACGAAGGCGAGATTGTCGAGGTCGCAGAGCCAGAGCAATTCTTTACAGCGCCCAAGTCAGATCGCTGCCGTGATTTCCTTCAAAAAATCATCAATCATTAAGGGGTTCGATATGAAACGTTTCTTTCTTTTCGCTCTGATTGCAGTTGGATTGTCGGGTTGCACGGGCGACAACTGGGGTTGGTACGTGGTCGATCCAGGCACCCCGAACGGCAAGAGTAACCTAACATTCCTCATTTCGGGGGCTTGGAACACGATCGTACTGTCCCTGACAGCGATTGCGATATCTGTTGTGGTCGGCCTTTTGGTTGCCCTGCCTGGCCTTTCGGAAAAACGCGGGCTGCGTTGGTTCAACCGTATCTACGTGGAATGCGTGCGCTCTGTGCCGATCCTTGTTCTGATCCTTTGGGTTTATTACGGCCTACCTGCACTCTCAGGCATCACGTTGAACGTTTTCTGGGCGGGGGTGCTCGCGCTCGCGCTCTCTGATAGCGCATTCCAAGCCGAGATTTTTCGCGCGGGCATTCAAAGCATCGGACGTGGCCAATATGAGGCCGCACAATCCGTGTCCCTGAACTACCGCGACACAATGCGCTACATCATTTTGCCCCAAGCGATCCGCCGCATCTTACCAGCGCTTGGCAATCAATTGGTTTATATGATGAAAATGTCGTCTCTTGTGTCGGTAATCGGCATGCAAGAATTGACCCGCAAGGCCAATGAATTGGTCGTAACAGAATACAGACCTCTCGAAATTTACACCATTCTAGTTCTCGAATATTTGGTGCTGATTTTGATCGTGTCCCAAGGTGTGCGCTGGCTAGAGCGTCGCATGAACGTCTCCGAAGGATAACCAATGGCAGCGCCACGCGACTACGATCTGACGACTGGTTCCATCGCCAGCCACTTCAAAACAATAGCCATTCCAGCCGCCTTCGGGATGTTGTTCACCACGCTCTACAACGTGGTGGATGTGTTCTACGCTGGGCAACTTGGAACGGACGCGCAAGCGGGTTTGGCGATTGGTTTCCAAGCGTTTTTCGTATTGTTGTCCTTCGCATTCGGCCTGTCGGCAGCAATGTCGGCGCTTGTGGGCAATGCACGCGGTGCCAAAGACAATCGCACGGCTCACAGATTGGCAGTTCAGGGTCTTGCGTTCGCGTTCATCGCAACAGCCATTCTAATGGTCTTTGCAATTTGGTTCGGCCCACGCGCGATCGCGCTGATTTCTGAACCAGGCGAGTATCGCGATGCGGCAACTGGCTATTTCTACTGGCTGATCGCTGCCCTGCCCGGCTTTATCTTGACGTTCTCAGCAAACGGCATTCTGCAAGCCCATGGCGATAGCGTCACGCTACAACGCAGCCAAGTGATCGCGTTTCTTGCCAATATCGCACTAAACCCTCTGTTCATTTACGGCATCCCCGGCGTAATCGACGGTATGGGCTTCAACGGCATCGCGTTCTCTACCATCCTTTGCCAAACAGGTGTTATGATCTGGATCCTTTGGACCGTCAGCCGCCTTGAGATCATGAAAGGTGTTGAACCACGCCATGTGCGGATCGAAGCGGCAACCGTCAAAGAAATCCTTGCCCAAATGTTGCCTGTCACGACCGCAATGATGGTCATGTTTATATCAGGATTCGTCGTGCAATACGCGTTAAAGGGATTTGGTGAAGAGGCCATTGCCGCCTACGGCATAGCGCTGCGGATCGAACAAATCTTGCTCCTGCCCGTTCTTGGCATGACAGGTGCGCTGCTTCCAATCGCGGCGCAAAACTACGGTGCGGGCAACCACGAACGCGTGCGTGAAGCGACGTGGTTCTGCTGGAAACTCGGCTTTGCAATGACCGCAATTGCGGCCCCGATCCTCTGGTTCGGTGGCGGTCTCGCGATGAGCTTTTTTACAGACGACGCTCGCGTTATCCCAATTGGCCAAAGCTATCTGCGCGTCGACGGCTTTCTGTTCCCGCTCTACATGATGCTGTTCGCCATCAACTCGCTACTGCAAGCGCTGAAAAAACCCGTCTATACATTGTGGATCAGCCTTTATCGCCAAGGATTTGGTGTTGCCTTTTTCATCTGGCTGTTGATCGGCGTGATGGGATTGGACGTTTGGGGCGTTTGGCTCGCGATTGCCGCCGCCGTCAGTTCTGGATGGGTGATCGCATTGATCCTGACAATCCGCATCGCCAACGATAAAATTGGCGGTTTGCGCAGGTAATCCTCTAATTCAGTGCATTGATCCGTGCTTGAACGTCTTGCCTGCGCCAAACCACTTGAAGGCGCGGCAAGGCGGCTTGCTTGATGCGAAGCAAATGTTCGGTGCGCAATCCAGCCAGACCGTTAAAGGCATCAAACAAAGCGTCCGCCCCCTCTGCACTGACTGGAATTTGCAAGGTCGCGCCTTGATCTGGCACCAACAACCAATGTGCAGGTTTATCGCGCCCATCCAAACTAAGCGCAGCCAATTCTGAAATCGCGACCGCGCCACCGTTCAAAGGACCGTAATACGTCACTTGTCCCTCGATAACCTGCACAACGCCCTGCCCGCCGCCACGTCCACGAAAGCGGCTGCGTTGAATGCCCGCCAATATAAGCACAACGGCAAACCCCAAAAGAACCAATGCGAGCATGCGCACGATGCCGAATGCCCCCAGCGCCCAAGCCGTTGCAAAACATGCAAGACCGACACCAAAGAGAACTTCGCGCCACCTCCAAAGACTGGCGCGCGCTTCTGGGCGAATGAAACTCATTGCGACCAATCCCCCAAAGCGGCTTGCCAAAGCG
This sequence comes from Planktotalea sp., assembly GCF_018607965.1. GTDB lineage: Bacteria > Pseudomonadota > Alphaproteobacteria > Rhodobacterales > Rhodobacteraceae > Planktotalea. The sequence goes on along the minus strand of NZ_JABBAM010000040.1, from coordinate 19,434 downwards.
TCAGCGCTGCGACCGCCGCCGTATCAGCACGCAAAATGCGTGGGCCAAGGCTAACCACATGTGCTTGGGGCATTGCATGCAATCGCTTGCGCTCAACGGGTGAAAAGCCGCCCTCAGGGCCAATGAAAATTGCCCAGGGTCCGCGTGCAACCGTCGCAAGCGACGTCGCCACACCCAGTTCAACTTCATCACAGAACATGATCTGGCGCTCTTTAGGCCAGTGATCCAGCATAGCGCTTAATTTACGCAGTTCCGTCACTTCGGGAACGTATGTCGCGCCACATTGTTCCGCGGCTTCAATCGCGTGGGCTTGCAAGCGTTCCTGTTTGACCCGTTCGGAATTGGTGAACTCGGTCTGCATGGGGAAAATTTTTGCAGCGCCCATCTCAGCCGCTTTTTCAACAATGAAATCTGTGCGCGTTTTTTTGATCGGCGCAAAGCACAGCCATAGATCCGGTGGCACTTGCAAGGGTTTGGTCTGCTCAGAACATTCCAACGTCCCTTTACGCTTGCCCGCGTCCACAATTTCGCCGCGCCATTCGCCGTCTCTACCGTTGAACAGCGAAACCGCACCGCCAACTGCAAGGCGCATCACGCCAAACAAATAGTGGGCTTGGGGCTGCGTCAGTGAAACGCGGTTCCCCTTGGCAAGAGGCTGGTCTACAAAAAGGCGAATTTTAGCATTCATGGAACCTACATATGCAAGGTCACTCGCAAGAACCAGAGGGCACCCCGTTGATTGCTGATGCGGTCAAAGGAAATTGGGTCGACACACATGCGCCCGCATGGTCCCAGCCCTATTTTCGTCTTAGCCGGTTTGATCGACCCATTGGCACATGGTTGCTGCTTTTGCCTTGTTGGTGGGCGCTTTTGCTGGCCATGATGGCGTCACGCAGTGCCAGTTGGTTTGATCTGTGGATTTTTGTGGGCTGCGCGATTGGCGCGACGTTAATGCGCGGTGCAGGCTGCACGTGGAATGACATAACAGACCGCGATTATGACGGCGCAGTTGCGCGCACACGCAATCGCCCAATCCCGTCTGGTCAAGTCACCGTTCGCCAAGCCGTGATATGGATGGGCCTGCAAGCCCTTGTTTCGCTGGGTGTTTTACTAACGTTCAACTGGGCCGCGATACCACTGGGATTTTTGTCGATCGTCCCTGTTCTGGTCTATCCATTTGCAAAACGTTTTACGTGGTGGCCCCAAGTGTTCCTTGGTCTGGCGTTCAACTGGGGGGCTTTACTGGCATGGACTGCACATAGCGGATCACTCGGTTGGCCTGCGATAACGCTGTATGTGACCGGCATCCTTTGGACCCTCTTTTACGATACAATCTATGCCTATCAAGATACTGAAGATGACGCGCTGATTGGCATCAAAAGTACGGCGCGTTTGTTTGGCGATGCGTCACCCCAGTGGTTGATGTACTTCCTGATCGGTTCTGTAACGCTTTTCACATTTGCAGTTGTTCAAGCTGCTGTTGATCGTTCTGTTCTATCCCTATTATGCACAGTCGCAGGCGTTTGGGCTTACGGTTGGCACTTGAACTGGCAATTGCGTCAATTTAGCCCCCACGATCAAAGCAATTTGATAATGCTCTTTCGATCAAATCGTGACGCTGGACTGCTGCCTGTGCTGTTTTTCGCCATCGCCCTATTGCTGTGATTGAAACCCATCGCATCACGGCGTATCACCTTGACAGAGTTGAATAGTCTGGATGCCAATGCGCTTGTCTTCATACGTTACTGTTGCTGCAACATTTATATGCGCAGCAAGCTTGTGCACAGTCGCCGCTGGCTTTGCGGTCACCCTGATCGAGGACAATTCCAAGACCGCTGTGCGCCGTGCTTTGGACAAACAAAGCCTCACATGGGCCGATGCAGATTCAAACGGCCTGCAAGTTTTCCTGATCGGAACCGCTCCGTCAGAAGCGGAACGTTTCAAAGCTGTTAGCACCGCGGGTAGCATCGTTGATGCAGCACGCGTGATCGATCAAACCGAAGTTGCAGACCGCGAAGCCTATGCGCCACCGCGTTTTTCCATTGAGATTCTACGCAACGACAGTGGTATTTCTTTGATCGGTTTGATCCCGGAAACCAACTCAACCGAAGACATGCGCCAAGACGTCGCAAAATTGGCAGGTGATGGTAAGATAAGCGACCTTCTGGAGGGCGCACAGTATCCAGCACCCGAAGGTTGGGCGGCAGCAATGGAACTTGGCCTCGAAGCACTTGAACTTTTGCCACGCTCTAAAATTTCTATTGATGCTGGCAATGTTACAATCACAGCGATGGCCGATAGCCCCGCAGAGAAAAGCCAATTTGAGAAAACATTGCGCGCGCGGCGCACGACACGTGTAAATCTGTCGTTGAATATTTCTGCGCCAAGGCCGGTCATCAGCCCCTTCACGCTGCGCTTTTCCATTTTGCCAGACGGCGCACGCTTTGATGCGTGTAGTGCTGATACAGAAGAGGCGCGCGACATTATCCTTGCTGCAGCCGAACGAGTGGGTGTGGCGGGCGAAAGAGATTGCCGAATTGGCCTAGGCGTTCCATCTCGCCAATGGGCTAACGCAACCGCGCTCACAATCGACAAATTGGATGAATTGGGCGGCGGATCTGTGACATTTGCTGATGCCGACATAACGCTAACTGCGAATGAGGGAACGGATCAATCCCTCTTTGATCGCGTTGTTGGCGAGTTGGAAACGCAATTGCCGGAGGTCTTCGCACTGAATGCAGTTTTACCAATTGCACAAGACACAAGCCAAGGCCCTCCGGAATTTGTCGTAACGCTTAGCCCCGAAGGTCAGGTTCAGATCCGTGGTCGTGTGAATTCCGAACTTTCGCGCAGTACCGCTGATAGTTACGCAAAAGCGCATTTTGGATCTGATGCGGTTTATTCTGCTGCGCGCATCGATGATACGCTTCCTCGAGATTGGTCCGTGCGGATGTTGGCAGCAATCGAAACCCTTTCAATGCTAAAGAATGGCTCTGTCACGGTCACACCCGAGAACGTTCGCGTGTTTGGTAACACAGGGGTTCCCAGTGCAAAATCTGATATTGCGCAAATGCTCTTGTCTAAATTGGGTGAAACCGAAGAGTTTGCAATCGATGTTACCTACAAAAAAAAACTTGATCCAGTGTTGGGATTGCCAACGCCTGAGGAATGCCAACTGCAAGTCTCTGAAATTCAAACGGGTCGCAAGATTGCGTTCGAACCAGGTTCGGGAAATCTAGATGGATCTAACGCAAGCATTATCGATGATATTGCCGAGATCCTTGTCAAATGCCCTGAAGATATGCGAATGGAAATCAGCGGCTATACAGACAGCCAAGGTCGCGAAAGTATGAACCAAGAGCTAAGCCAAGCACGCGCGCAGGCGGTTTTAGCGGCACTTCGGGACCGTCGCATTCTGACATCACGGTTCGTTGCAAAGGGATACGGCGAAGCAGACCCGATTGGGGACAACGCGACTGCAGCAGGTCGTGAAGCCAACAGACGGATCGAGTTTAAATTGATTTTGCCAAAGTCCACCGAAGACGTCACAACAACCCTTGAAGAGACGGCTGAAACCGCGCAAGACGGTACGCAAGAGAGCGGCCAAGAAGGGACAACCGATGAACAGAACTGAGTTCGTCATCGCAACAGCGATTATTCTATTTGTCGCCTTTTGCATGGGCTGGTTTGCCAACTGGCTGATCCACCGCTTCACGCACGTGTCCCGCTCTGATGTGGGTGAGCTAGAGCGTATGGCGCAAGAGCTGCATGAAGCCGAAGAAACCCGCGATCAGTCAATCACCTATTTGCAGCAACGCGAAGCTGAATTGACCAATCAACTGTCCCAGACAGAAGCCGAATTGAACGCGGCGATGGAGGGTCTACGTGATGCACGCTATGAAGCCGAAGAGCTTCGCGCCTACATTGAGCGCGCACAGCAGGCTTAACGGCCTACCAACGCTTTAATGCGTCTTCATCATCTTGCTTGGATGCGACCCATTCGTGAGATGCAGATGTTTGTTCTTTCTTCCAGAAGGGCGCGCGAGACTTTAAGAAATCCATCAAAAAATCAGCGGCCTCAAACGCATCTTTGCGATGTTTTGAGGCAGTCGCGACCATCATAATCGGTTCTTGCGGCGTCAACATACCGTAACGATGGATCACCAAAACATCGCCTAAATCCCAGCGCGACATCGCATCTGTTGCAATGGCCTCCAGCGCTTTTTCAGTCATGCCCGCGTAGTGTTCAATATCCATGTACTGCAAACCGCCATTGGGAAAATCACGCACGACCCCTGTAAAGCTCACGATAGCACCCATATTGGATTGCTTGGCTGTAAACGCATTCAGCTCTACGCCGCTATCAAAGGGCAGTTTTTGCACAACGATGCGCATCGTTCAGCCGCCGGTCATCGGAGGAAAGAAGGCAACTTCGCGTGCACCCTTAAGAGGGGCGTCAAAATCTGCGAGGTCTTGGTCAACCGCCACACGCAACGCGCTTAGATCAGAGAAAGCCAACGCATAACGTTCTTCGCGCGCGCGCAACTCATCAACCAACTCCATGACTGTCAGCGCTTGTGTGTCTACCGTCTCTTTTGGTAGGCCAATGCGTTCACGCACCCATGCAAAGTAAAGCACTTCCATCACGCACCATCTTTCAGATACGGCAGCGCTTTGCGGAAATAATCCCAGCCCGTGATCAGCGTCAGGAACGCTGCAAGCCAAAGCAACCAAAGCCCAATGCGGCCAGACCAAACCATGCCTTGATACTTCCAGCCCAGACCCAAAACGTCGTCTTCAGCACCACTTAGAATGGCTTCAAACATAGCTTGGTCCATGCCCCACGCGGACATACCGAGGTAGTGTTCGAAAACGCCCTGACTAAAGAGGACAGCAATCGCGACCATCTGTGCGGTCGTTTTCCACTTGGCCAGCTGGGTCACTTTCAAAGTACCCGCGGTGTCACCAAGGAATTCACGTAGACCTGAAACGAACACCTCGCGAAAGAGGATCATAGTCGCAGGTAAAACAAGCCAAGCAGACCACGAAGAAAATCCGATTATCACCATCAATGCGATCACGACCATCGCCTTGTCAGCAATCGGATCTAACATCGCACCAAGTTTGGTTTCTTGTTTCCAAGTACGGGCCAGATAGCCATCTAGCCAATCGGTAAACGCTGCCAGTACGAACAGGCAAAGCGCGAACCAATCCGCATAAGGTCGCGTGAAATAGAGAAACATCACCGCAAGCCCCGGCGCTGCAAGCAGCCGAAGCACGGTAAGAACATTTGGGATCGTCATATTCATGACCAATACCTAGGCTGTCGCCTTGGCACCCGCAAGTCTGCTTACCACTTGCTTTATGGTTTACGCGGCGCTTTGCGCATTGGTTTGGCGTCAGGACCTTTGCCCGCGCGTGTTTTCACGTTGTAGGGCTTGCTGTCGCCACCCTTTGGCTTTCCCGCAGCCGATTTAGCGCGCGCTTTGCGATCACCCATGGGCTTGGACGGATCCATCGCACCTTTGCGTGACGCAGGCTTTGCACTGCCAGCAGACTTGTGCGCAACGGCGCCCGTATCAACAGCGCTGGGTGCGCGTGGTGATTTTGATTTGGGTACGCCAGACTTAGCAGCATGCTTAGGTGGGCGCGGATCGTTCTTACCCGGCTTGTCCGCTTTATATGCTGGCTTGCCCTTAGGCTTGTCGAATTTCGGCTTGTCACCATAAGCAGGCTTATCACCGCGTGGTTTGTCAGCGTAGGACGGCTTGTCTCCACGAGGCTTGTCATACTTCGGCTTGTCGCCGCGTGGCTTGTCGCCGTAGCTTGGCTTATCACCGCGTGGCTTATCGTAGCGCGGCTTATCCCCACGAAGACGATCTTTGCGTGGACCTTTGTCATATGGCTTTGAAGCGCCATCAGCGGGCGGACCATTTGGTGAAGAATCAAAGTCAGGCTTGCCCGGTAATTCGGTCAGGCTTGCACCTTGCTCAAGGTTCATGCCTTCACCCAATTCTTTCTTCATGCGCTCAACGGCAGAGGTTTGAACCTCTACAAACGTCTCTTGGTACTGAACACGGATTGCACCGATATCGTCCTTAGAGATGTTGCCATTGCGGCACAGCATCGGCAGCAACCAACGCGGCTCGGCCTTATGCTTTCGACCAAGCGACAAAGAGAACCAAGAGCTTGGGCCAAAATCACGGGGTGCGCGTGGCTCACGGGGCGCGCGCTTATCGCGCGGACCAGACTCAACCACTTCACCCAATTGCTCGGGTGCAGAATGCTGCGAGCGGTGCATACGTAGGAACGCAGCTGCAATCTGCTCTGGCTGGTACTTCTCAAGAAGTTTCGCCGCGAACGCAGATTCGCTCTCGGTCATTGCTTCTGTCCAGCTATCATTGTTCAACATACGATCTTCGTCGCGCGCATGAACATCCTCAGCAGAAGGCGCATTTGCCCACTCCACTGTAAGTTTGGCAAATTTCAACAAACGTTCGGCTTTGGATTTCTGGCGCCCTGGTACGATTAAAGCAGAAATACCCTTGCGACCTGCACGACCTGTACGGCCAGACCGGTGCAACAATGTTTCCCCGTTAGACGGCAGATCCGCGTGGATCACCAATTCAAGGTTGGGCAAGTCGATCCCACGCGCCGCAACATCCGTCGCAACGCAAACCCGTGCGCGCCCATCGCGCATCGCTTGCAACGCATGTGTCCGCTCGTTCTGGGACAACTCACCAGACAGCGATACAACAGAAAAACCACGGTTCGAGAAACGCGCTGTCAAACGCGCAACCATCGCGCGCGTGTTAGCAAATACAATCGCGTTCTGCGCTTCATAATAGCGCAATGTGTTGATGATCGCGTTTTCCGTATCAGAGGGTGCCACTGTCAAAGCGCGATACGTGATGTCCGCATGCTGTGGGCCACCACCGCCTGTTTCGATACGCTTGGTATCACTGCGCTGATATTTCTGCGCAAGTTTAGCAATGCCGCGTGGTACTGTGGCAGAAAACATCAACGTGCGGCGTTCAGCAGGCGTGTGATCCAGAATAAACTCCAGATCCTCAGAGAAACCCATATCGAGCATCTCGTCAGCTTCGTCCAAAACAACTGCGCGCAAAGCAGACAGATCAATCGCGCCGCGCATAATGTGATCGCGCAAACGACCAGGAGTGGCGACAACAATATGCGCGCCGCGCTCTAACCCGCGACGTTCTGTGCGCGAATCCATACCACCAACTGTAGAGGCGCAAACAACGCCCGCAGGTGCAAACAACCAATCAAACTCACGCTTCACTTGCAGCGCCAATTCACGCGTCGGTGCAATCACCAAAGCAAGCGGCGTCGCAGCACGTTCAAAACGACCAGTCTCTTCCAAAATTGTCGGCGCAATCGCCAAGCCAAACGCAACCGTTTTACCAGAACCGGTTTGTGCAGAAACGAGCAAATCCTGATCCAAATATTCAGGCTTGGACACGTCAATCTGAACTGGTGTCAGTGTCTCGTACCCCTTAGCCGCCAAAGCTGTCGCCAAAGTTGGAATCATATTTTCAAAATCTGTCATTGCATACCCGCCGTTCGAACAAGCCCCGCGCATAGGCCCATTAATCGCATAAGTATAGTGCCAATGCAAAAAATGCTGCAATGCAGCACTTCCTCTCTCATGAAATATCCCAGGGTTTGGGACAGCGTCCCAACCTGCCGCGCCAGCGGCTCCTCAAGCACGCGCTAAGCGCGTTCCATTGGGTTACCCGCGCTCGTGGAAAAAATCATAGACCGTTTGCGCCAAAGCTTCCGAAATCCCGTCAACCGCCTTTAAATCTACCAAGTTCGCACGACCTACCGCTTTCGCAGACCCAAAATGGGCAAGCAATGCCCGCTTACGACTTGCACCCACACCGGGCACATCATCCAAAGGCGTCGCACCAATTGCCTTGCTGCGTTTGGCGCGGTGGGTTCCAATCGCAAAGCGGTGCACCTCATCACGCATACGCTGAATGAAATAAAGCACAGGATCATTGTAGCGCAGCGCAAAAGGGCGCTGCCCCGTCCGATAGAACTCTTCCTTACCCGCATCGCGATCCACACCTTTCGCCACACCAACCATCGGAATGTCGCCAACGCCGTACAGCTCCATGATTTCTCGCACCGCACTCACCTGCCCCGCACCACCGTCGATCAGCAGCAAATCAGGCCAATCGCCTTTGCTCCGCTCAGGGTCTTCTTTGATCAAACGCTTGAACCGCCGTGTCAGCACTTCCTTCATCATGCCAAAGTCATCGCCAGGCGTCAGATCCTCTCCCTTGATGTTGAATTTACGATACGCATTTTTTACAAACCCTTCAGGCCCAGCAACAATCATGCCACCAACCGCGTGCGCCCCTTGGATGTGCGAGTTGTCATAGACTTCGATACGCGCTGGTACTTTATCCAAACCAAACGCCTCGGCCACACCTTTAAGCAACTTACTCTGCGCCTGCGTCTCCGCCATCTTACGCGCAAGACTTTCGCGAGCGTTGCGTAATGCGCCGTCGATAATTTCCGCCTTCTCACCACGCTGGGGCACCAAAAGTTCAACCTTTTTGCCCAGCTTTTGCGACAAAGCATCCGTCATCAGATCATCATTCGCCAAAGCATGGCTAAGCAAAATCTGGCGCGGTGGGTCTTTTGTATCGTAAAACTGGCCCAGAAACGCCTCAAGCACTTCGGCCTCATCAACATCCGCCGTCAAGCGCGGATAGTAATCCTTGTTGCCCCAATTCTGATTGGCGCGGATAAAGAAGACCTGAACACAGGCCTGCCCGCCCTCCATGTGCAGCGCGATCACATCTGCTTCAGACACATTTCGCGGGTTGATCCCTTGGGATGTTTGAACTTGGGTCAACGCACGAATGCGGTCTCGCAAGGCAGCTGCGCGTTCGAACTCCATCTCCTCGGATGCTTTCGCCATTTGCTGGGCCAGCTTTGCCTGCATCTCTGTTGACTTGCCTGATAAAAAACGTTCCGCGTCGCGCACGGTTTCCGCATAATCCGCTTCACTGATTTTGCCGACACAAGGCGCGGAACAGCGTTTGATCTGGTGTTGCAAACAGGGCCGCGTGCGCACGGCAAAGCTAGAGTCCGCACAATCGCGTAGTTGGAATGCACGTTGCAACTGGTTCAGCGTTCGATTCACAGCACCCGCAGAGGCGAAAGGTCCATAGTAGGATCCCTTATCCTTCTTCGCACCACGATGTTTGCGGATCATGGGGTATGCATGATCTTTGCTCACCATAATATTCGGGAAACTTTTGTCGTCGCGCAAAAGCACGTTGTACTTCGGCTTTAGCTGCTTGATCAGGTTTTGCTCTAGCAACAGCGCTTCGGTTTCCGTGCGCGTCGTTAAGAACATCATCGTTGCAGTTTGTGCGATCATCGTCGAAATACGGCCCGAATGGCCAGTGGGGCGCGCATAATTGGAAACGCGCGCACGCAGATTACGGGCTTTGCCAACATAGAGTACGCGACTTTGTTCATCCAGCATACGATACACGCCAGGCGAGCTATCTAAAGTCTTCAGGTAGGCCTGAATAACCTGCGCACCGTGCGGGGAAGGATCGGTTTCTGTGTCGGGGGTATCGTTCATGTACAAAGAATATGATTCTTCATCCACCGCTGCAATGGCCCAAGCTACAGAGCAAGAGAAAAGGCATCCACCATTCCTGTGGATAAGTCTGCGGATAAATTTCCCTAAGGTGCATTTTTTCGTTGTTTTATACGCACTTCGCTGAGGTGCCTAAAAATTAGGCACTTACTTAAGGTGTTGTTTTTAAATTGAAAATTAATTAAATATTTGTAAATAATTGAAATCATTAAGTTTTTGGCAACACATCCGTGACCGGGCCGCAAAGGGTGCAAAACTTTCCCATCAACTTACTATAGGGCATCTTTGGTAGCGAACACTTCTAGTCCAGCAAAGCCTGTAAAAGAACGATTCCGATATAGGCGAAATATGCAACCGTCAGGCCAATGCCCCATGCCCGCGTGATGTTCCAACGCCAGAATACGAAGGGTGCAAGTAAAACAGACGCGCCCAACATAACCCATAGATCGAACCGTAGGAATTCAGGTGCGACAGGGATCGGGCCGATCAATGCAGCAATACCAATAATCGCCAGCAAGTTGAACATGTTAGAGCCTATGACACTGCCAAGCACGACATCCGCTTGACGCCGCAGCGCCGCTACTGTTGTCGTTGCAAGTTCTGGTAAGGACGTTCCCAGGGCCACCAAAGTCAGGCCAATCACTGTCTCGCTGACGCCGTAATCCCGCGCGATGAACGAGGCGTTATCAACCAAAAGATCCGCGCCCAAAGGCAGGCCAATAAGACCAAGCAACAAGAACACAACGATTTGCCACCACGGCATGTTGGGGTCAGCGCCTTCAACCTCGTCTGCGTCCTCGACAGCCGCCATTGCCGCACCTTTGCGGTGAAGATGTGCGTCGCGAAATGCATCGCTCAGAACCAACGCCAAAGCGCCAAGCAGGACCAGTGCCTGCCACGTGCCAAAGCTTCCCGTAAACGCAAGGGCAACAAACAAAACGCTCGCCATCATCATAAAAATGTAGGTTTTACGCGTGTTACATTCAGAGGTGTGCAGGGTCGCAAGAATGGCGGGAAAACCCAAGACCAGTAGAATATTCGCAGTATTCGAACCAACGACATTGCCCATTGCAATGTCTGGCTTGTTTTCAAGCACCGAGCTGATCGCAATCAACAGCTCGGGCGCAGACGTCCCGAAAGCAACAATTGTAAGACTGACGATCAACGCTGGAATACCGACCCGTAGACTAAGGTTCACAGCCCCTTTCACCAACGCATCGCCAGCCAACAGCAAGATCACCAAGCCTAGTCCACACAGCAGCCAAACCAACATATCTTAACCCTTGCCCTTGAGTTTGGTGCAATCACAAGGGCCACGCCCGATTTTGAACCGCCCGCAACGTTTGCATTTTGCGTTTTGCAGCTGCTTTTGGCCAGGAAACGTGAATTTCCCGAACATGGCCAAAACGCCCATGCCAACCAGAAAAAGTGTGACGATCTTAAAGATCACGCTTACAGACCAAAGCGTGCAAACTCTGCGCGCTCCTCAATGCCGGCCAACGCGTCCGTCGCGACTTGCGCGCCAATGCGGCTCATAAAGCCACGTTTCGGGCCGTATCGTTTGAATTGAACCTTGTCGCCAAAGCGCGCTTTCATTGCCGGGACCAAATGGGCGATCCCATCAATCAAACCAACCTCTTGCGCGGCACTGCCGATCCAAATGTTGCCAGTGAACAGATCACTATTGTTGTCCAACTTTTCCCCACGACGTTTTTGGACGTGGCGGATAAAGTTAGTGTGAATCTGCTCAAGCATCGTTTTCAAACGCGCGACGTCTTCTTCCGTTTCGGGCTTGAACGGATCAAGCATGGATTTGGAGTTTCCCGCCGTATAAACGCGGCGTTCGATCCCTTGACGCGCAAGAAAGACATGCGCCCCAAAGCCTGCGGAAATAACACCGATAGAGCCAACAACCGAACTTTCATCCGCATAAATTTCATCAGCCGCTGCCGCGAGCCAATACCCGCCAGAGGCCGCGACATCTTCAACAAACGCAACAACGGGAATGTCTTTTTCATCCGCAAGCCGCCGGATCCGCGCACCTATCAGCGAACTTTGCACAGGACTGCCACCAGGTGAATTGATCTGCAACGCAACCGCATCGGGCTTGCCGCGTGAAAAAGCTTTTTCAAGCACAGGCGCAAGCGCTTGGTCACTCAGCGAACCACGACCGCCCGTGCCAATTGCGCCGGACAAGCGAACGACCGCAACCGTGGGGTTCGATTTCATGAAGGGAATATAGCGTTTCATAAGATCGATGTAGAATGCCCAAAGCCGCGAAACAAGGTATGCGCGGGATATAATGTTGCTGTGTTCATTTGCGAATGCGCCAACCAGATTTGAAGATCCACCATACTGCGATCAGACACAGGCCCGAAAACGCAGCGATCGCGAGTAAACTTAGCCCAATGGGCACATCCGATATACCAAAAAACGCCCACCGAAACCCAGAGATCAAGTAGACAACAGGGTTAAACAGCGTGACCGTTTGCCAGATCGGGGGCAGCATCGAGATCGAGTAGAATGACCCCCCTAAAAAGACCAACGGCGTGACGACCAGCAGTGGGATCAATTGGAGTTGTTCAAAATTCTGCGCCCATATGCCGATGATAAAGCCGAACAGCGAAAAGCTAACGCAAGTTAACAGCAGGAATGCGACCATCGCGAAAGGATGCATGATTTGCAGATCGACGAAGAACGCTGAGGTAATTAGGATGACGACCCCAATGAACAGCGCTTTTGTTGCCGCCGCGCCCACATATCCCAGTACGATTTCTAAAAAATTCACTGGCGCAGAGAGTAATTCGTAAATCGTCCCCATGAATTTCGGAAAGTATATCCCGAAAGATGCGTTCGAAATGGCCTGCGTCATGACGGTCAGCATGATTAAACCCGGTACGATGAACGCGCCGTAGCTGACGCCATCAACCTCTTGGATGCGGCTGCCGATGGCCGCGCCAAACACAACGAAATATAGCGACGTTGAAATGACCGGCGAAATGAAGCTTTGGGTCAGCGTACGAAAGAAGCGCGCCATTTCAAATGTGTAAATTGATCGGATCGCTTGCCAATTCATGCCGCGTCCTCCGCAACCAGACCCACGAAAATGTCTTCCAAACTGGATTGTCGCGTTTGTAGATCGCGCATGATCATGCCTTGTTTCGCCAAAGCAGCCAACAAGGCAGTGATGCCCGTGCGCTCGCGGCGTGTGTCGTAGGTATAAAGGACTGAATTGCCCTCATCCGTGATTTCCAGATCATATGTGCCCAGCGCGGCGGGTAAATCCGTCACGGGCTCAACCAGATCAATCTGCAATTGCTTTTGCCCCATACGCGTCATCAGCGCCTGTTTTTCTTCAACAAGCAGAAGTTCGCCTTTGGCGATTACGCCAATGCGGTCCGCGATTGCTTCGGCCTCTTCGATATAGTGTGTGGTCAGAATGATCGTTGTTCCGTGGCTTTTCAGATCCGCCACGATTTCCCACATGTCTTTTCGCAACTCCACGTCCACGCCAGCCGTTGGTTCGTCAAGGAACAGGACTTCAGGTTCATGGCTAAGCGCCTTGGCAATCAACACACGGCGCTTCATGCCGCCTGATAATTCCATGATGCGATTGTCCTTCTTGTCCCAAAGCGAAAGCTGGCGCAGGATCTTTTCAATGTGTGCTTCGTTCTTAGGTTTGCCGAACAAGCCACGTGAGAAACGCACAGTGTTCAGCACGCGTTCAAACGGTTCCAAGTTGATTTCTTGGGGGACAAGGCCGATCATGGAACGCGCAGCGCGGTAGCCCTTAACAATATCATGTCCACCAACCGTGACAGAGCCGCTCGTGCCCTCGGTGATGCCACAAATCGTTGAAATCAAAGTTGTTTTACCAGCACCATTTGGGCCCAGCAAAGCAAGAATTTCGCCCTTTTCGATGTCCAGCGTCACGCCCTTCAGGGCCTCGAACCCATCATCGTATCGCTTGATAAGATCACGCACACTCAGAATGGCTGCCATGGTTTTCTCCCCTGTTGCACCCTGCCTATCTGCTTCGCGCGCCAGTCGCAAACGGGCTAGTACACCGCACGTATCGCAGATAGGGATGGAGGATGAGCACACGCGACACATCCACACTCGGCATCCTTTTCATCCTGATCGGCATGGCTGCGATTTCGATAAATGACGTTCTGATCAAGCAGCTTTCAGGCGGATATCCTCTTCATCAATTGGTGTTCACGCGCTCTGCGATCGGCGTAATATTTTCAATCTTCTTCCTTCATCTGGAAGGCGGCTGGTCCCTGCTCAAGACATCTACACCAGGTTTACACACCCTGCGCGCGTTGATGATCGTGATCTCAAACATGTCGTTTTTTGCTGCTATCGCGGTTCTCCCCTTGGCCGAAACCACAGCGCTGTTTTTCGCAGCACCCTTGATGATCACCCTACTATCTATCCCGATCCTCGGCGAAAAAGTCGGCCCCATGCGTCTATCCGCAGTCTTGGTCGGTTTTGTAGGGGTGATGATCATGCAGCGCCCTTGGCAAAGCGTAGCCGATACGGATGTGAATCGCATTGTGCTGCTCTTGCCTATTCTCGCGGCGCTGACCTACGCGATTAACCAAGTCATGACCCGAAATTTGGGCGTCAGCAGTCGTGCATCTGCCCTGTCGATCTATATCCAAAGCGCATTTATTCTGGTGTCGGCAGCTTTCTATTTTGTCGCGGGCGATGGACGCTTTGCGGAAGGTGCCGAAAACGGCGCGGTCATATTCTTGCTGCGCGCGTGGACATGGCCTGCGTCCGCAGATTGGCCCCTCTTGATTGGCTTGGGCTGCGTCTCCGCAATCGTAGGCTACTGCCTTAGCCAAGCTTACCGCATCAGCAGCGCCGCGACTGTCGCACCCTTTGAATACATCGGCCTGCCTCTTGCGGTTCTTTGGGGCTATTTCATCTTTGGCGAACTGCCCGATTTGGCAGTGACGTTCGGCATCTTGCTTATCATGGGTGCTGGGTTGTTCGTATTCCTACGTGAACGCATGTTGGCGCGCAAAATCACGCGCCCGATCAATATGCGTCGTTAGGCGGTCAAAAACGCCTCAACCCGCGCGATTTGATCTTTGCTCATCCGCAGACCAAGCTTTGAGCGTCGCCAAACGACATCCTCCGCACTGCGCGCAAATTCGTGGGATCTAAGCCAGTTGAGTTCTGCCTCGCTCAAAGTTGCACCAAAATCTTCGCCAAGGTCGCTGGCGGTCTTGGCACCCCCAAGCACGCCTCTCGCCTCGGTCCCATAAGCACGCACCAGACGTTGCGCCCATTTCTGGGTCAGGAAAGAATAGTCGCGCTGAAGACCTGCAATCATCTCAGCCACGCCATTCACAGGAAAATCACCACCGGGCATGGGAACGCCTGCCGTCCAATCGCCACTAAGATCATCGAACTGAGACCCTATCTTGGCCAAGGCACCCTCGGCCAGTTTGCGATAGGTCGTAATCTTGCCACCAAAGATATTCAGCAACGGCGCTGCGTTTTCATCTAGCGTCAGGATGTAGTCACGCGTTGCGGCTGATGCATCTTCGGCCCCATCATCATAAAGCGGGCGCACGCCGGAATAAGTCCACACAATTTCATCACGCGTCACTGGTTTGGTGAAATAGCGCGACGCGAAATCACAAAGGTAATCCTGTTCTTCTGGCGTACATTCAGGTTTCTCAGAAGGATCAGAATGATCCGCGTCCGTCGTGCCGATCAACGTGAAATCACCCTCATACGGAATCGCAAAAATGATGCGCCCGTCTTCGCCTTGGAAGAAATAGCATTTGTCGTGATCATATAGTTTTGGCACGACGATATGGCTGCCACGTACAAGGCGTACGCCTTCGCGACTGTTCAGACCCAGCTTGCCGTTCAAGACATCGCCAACCCACGGGCCAGCCGCGTTAACGATCATCTTGGCGCTGACTGTTCGCGTCTCGCCACTTTGCTGATTATTCAGCGTCACAACCCAATGATCGGCGTGACGCTCTGCGCCAGAAACTTTAGTGCGCACCATGATGTCCGCACCGCGCGCTTGGGCGTCGCGGGCGTTCAAGACCACAAGCCGGGAATCTTCAATCCAGCAATCAGAATACTCGTAAGCTTTGCTAAAGCGCTCTTGCAAAGGCGCACCCTCGGGCGACGTGCTAAGATCAACCGTAGACGTCGCAGGCAAGATTTTGCGCCCCCCCAGATTATCATAGAGGAACAGACCAAACCGGATCAGCCACG
>NZ_JABBAM010000040.1:0-3433 GCF_018607965.1 Planktotalea sp. | reverse complement strand
ATTTTGCGCCCCCCCAGATTATCATAGAGGAACAGACCAAACCGGATCAGCCACGCAGGGCGACGCCCCTTCATCCAAGGCATCACGATGTTGAGCAATTTGGACGTTGGTGTGGTGCTCTCGAACCGCATATCTTTGTGATAGGGCAGAACAAAACGCATCGGCCAAGAAATATGCGGCATTGCTTTCAGCAAAACTTCGCGTTCGATCAGGGCTTTGCGCACCAAACCCACCTCGAAATACTCTAGATAGCGCAGACCGCCATGGAACAGTTTTGTTGACGCACTTGATGTCGCTGATCCCAAATCGTTCATCTCGGCCAAACCAACGCGCAGGCCCCGCCCCGCAGCATCGCGTGCAATGCCGCAGCCGTTGATGCCGCCGCCGATGATCAACAGGTCGAAGTCTAGATCTTGCGCCATGAGGAACCTTTTAGTGTCATTTACTTGCTTACAATGCCACTTAGCGCAAACAAACTGACACTTCCACATGGACGCCACGTTTGCGCGAAACAGCGCTTCGGGATACGCACGCACAAATGGAGTCGCACACAGATGAAGATGAATGGTCGCCAAAATGCGAATTCCCCTTCGGGATATCAGCACAGTGCGTTGACGCATTTTGAAATCTATGTGGGGCGCGGGTTTTGCGAATTTGAGACGGCTGCAATCACGCAGGCCTTGAAAACAGCGAATGCCGTGAAGGGGGCAACTCTTTTTCACTGGCGCTATGTCTCTGAAACGCCCGGTCTGTTGAACGGTGATTGTGGAATGATCGTGCGC
The DNA here is from genome assembly GCF_018607965.1 of Planktotalea sp. Classification (GTDB taxonomy): domain Bacteria; phylum Pseudomonadota; class Alphaproteobacteria; order Rhodobacterales; family Rhodobacteraceae; genus Planktotalea. The sequence goes on along the minus strand of NZ_JABBAM010000040.1, from coordinate 2,651 downwards.
GCGGAACCTTTGGTGCGCGATCACGAACTTGGCGATGCATTAATTGTCGTGGGCGGTCGTAGTGGTCAGGATGGCGCATGGTTCGCACGTTTGCGCCAAATGACCCGGCTGTCGCGCACCTGCGTCTTACTTTCCAACGCCGCGACCACGTACATCAAGCAGACCAAAACACCCGCTGGCAAAGTCACGACCCATTGGCACGATGCGCTGGCGTTGATGGAATCTGGCGACCATCCAACATTGACCAACGCCTTGTCCGAAAAATCAGGTAGCGTGATGACCTCAGCAGGTAGTGGCGCGACCATGGAGATAATCATCGCGTTGATCGCCCCCCAAATGAGCAGGGCCGATGTGGGCGAGCTTGGCAATCGCTTGCTTTTGCCTTTGGTGCGAACAGCCCACGCGGATCAACCCAATGACATTACAGAGCTTCCCGCCCTGTCAGACGCGCGGGTGAAAGCGGCCGTAAAGGCGATGGATCAATCGCTTGATACGCCCTTCAATATCTATCAACTCGCGCAAGAAATTGGCGTATCCACGCGCCATTTGGAACGGATGTTCAAGGAAGTGTTCAATCAGACCCCTGCCCGCTTTTACAAGCAATTGCGCACGAAACGGGCGCGCGCTTTGATCGAGGAAACCCAACTGCCGATGATGGAAATTGCGATCGCGACTGGCTTTGGCTCAAGCAGCTCAATGAATGAAGCGATCAAAAAGGAATATGGATTCACAGCAACCAAAATGCGGACGCGCCGTTAAGCCTATAGCGCAAGATATCCAATTCCGCAGAACGCTATGGCACAGCCCATCCACTGAACACCTGTCATTTTTTCACGCAAAAACGCCCATGCCAAGACGATCGTCAAGAGGCCGAAAATTGAACTGGCAACCGAGGCATATTGCGCATCTGGTAGGTGGCCTGCGGACAAAACACAAAGAAGCGCGATTCCGTCTGCGATGCCCATCAACGTCAATATCGGCAATGCTGCGCGCCCCGGCCAGAACGGCAGCTTCAACGCAAGCATTCCAATGAACAACAACGCAATCGCGACGATGCGCGTGATTAAAGTGACGGGCAATTCACCCGCTTGCGCGCTTGCCATTTGCCCCAGCGCGAATGTCCCAGCAAAACCGATTGCCGAAATGGCGGCGAAAATAATGGTCAGTCCTCTAGAAGGATTGTCGCCATCGTTATCATCTTCGTCTGATAAGGCCGCAACAAGCGACACGCCGATAATGATTGCAAGCACCGCACTCCATTGCCACAGGTCTATTTGTACACCTGTGAATGCAGCCCAAGCCACGGACAGGATTGGAAAGCTTGCGATGATTGGCGCGACCAATCGCACAGGTCCGCGGTGAAATGCGGCATATAAGCCTAAACTCGCAACAAGCAGGGAAACGCCGGAAAGCGCTGATAAGCCGAAGATTGGCGCGGTAACCGGTGTAAACCCACCCTGAACAGTCATCACGCCCAAATGGAAGAGTGTCCCCGTGATCAACACGGTCATCAGCGACGCCATCAACGGTGTTTTCTGGCTCACAAAACGAACGCAAACATCGTGGAAGCCCCACATCAATGCCGCGATCAAACCGAGGGTCAGCGCGCTCATCGCAAAGGCCGTAGAATGTATGTGCGCATGCTTTGTTCCAATCTGTTACCTGCGATCTACAACACGGCCCTATCGCGCGCATCACAAAACACGACTTTGGGGCGTTGATTTGAAAATTACCCCGTGAGAATAATAGATGGAAACTTGGAAACCGCAGTGGTATCCGCAATCCAACCATATATGTGAGCGCTAACAACGCACAAAAACAAAGGACCCACGCCATGATTTTGAACTGCGGAGAAGCCCTAATCGACATGGTTGCTGGCCAAACAAGTGACGGCCAAACGGGCTTTGTTCCCCACTCTGGCGGCGCGGTCATGAACACGGCGGTCGCGTTGGGTCGCCTTGGTGTCCCCAGCGGTTTCTTTGCGGGCCTGTCTACAGATCTATTCGGCACGCAGTTAAAGGCGCATCTGGGCGCAAGCCATGTGACGTACGAATTGTGCCCCGTAAGCAACGCGCCCACGACGCTCGCGTTTGTTCAGCTTGAAAATGGCCAAGCAAAATATGCGTTCTTTGATGAGAACACGGCGCTGCGTTCGCTCGCGCCTTCTGATGTTCCCAGCCTGCCTGCCTCTGTTGATGCACTCTTTTTTGGCGGTATTTCCCTCGCCTATGGACCATGTGCCGAAACATATGAGGGCATGCTACTTGCCGCCACAGATCAGGTCACGATGATTGATCCAAACATCCGCCCCAGTTTTATCCGTGATGAAACCGCATTTCGCGCACGTTTGACACGGATGATCGGTGCAAGCGACATTCTGAAACTCAGCGACGAAGATCTTGCGTGGCTAGAGGGCAAAGGCGAAATTGCAGATCTTGCAAAGGGATTGCTGAACAAAGGCCCCAAATTGGTTCTGATCACCCAAGGCGGCGACGGCGCGACGGCATATCATGCGGACTACGCTGTGCACGTGCCGACGAACCCGGTCGATCTAAGCAACTCCGACACCATTGGCGCGGGCGACACGTTCAATGCGGGCGTTTTGGCGTCGCTGCATGAAAGCGGGTTACTCAGCAAATCTGCAATCGCGG
>NZ_JABBAM010000164.1 GCF_018607965.1 Planktotalea sp. | reverse complement strand
CCCAAGCGCGCTACCTTACGACCAGTGTCGAACCTGTACCCAGCCAAGATCCGACATATCCGCGTAAATTCGAGAACACTATTCTAGCGTTCCTCGTGTTTCGGGTCTCTATCTCATGATCTCGCTTACAGCGTCGATCCTTCGCGAACAGGTCTCCTCCTAGTATGAAAACTCTTGATATCGGCGGTTTGGCCGTCTCCAACACGGCCCCTTTGACGATCATTGCAGGGCCGTGCCAATTGGAAAGCGCGGATCACGCGCAGATGATTGCGGGCAAGATGAAAAAAGCCTGCGACGCGGTCGGTGCGCAATATATTTTCAAGGCGTCTTATGACAAGGCCAACCGCACGTCGGTGAATGGTGTGCGTGGGCCCGGGATGGAAGATGGATTGAAGATGCTGCAAAGCGTCAAAGATAGGATCGGTGTCCCTGTTTTAACTGACATCCATTGGCCTGAACAATGTGCAGCGGTGGCCGAGGTCGCGGATGTTTTGCAAATTCCTGCTCTTTTATGTCGCCAAACCGACCTCATTCTTGCAGCCGCTCAGACTGGTGCTGCGATCAATGTGAAGAAGGGGCAGTTCTTGGCACCTTGGGACATGGCCAACATCACAGGCAAGATCGAATCCACGGGAAACACGCGTATCCTATTGACCGAGCGCGGAACCTCGTTTGGCTACAATACGCTTGTAACCGACATGCGGTCCCTGCCCCAGATGGGTCAAACGGGATATCCCGTTGTTATGGACGCGACCCACTCTGTTCAGCAACCTGCCGGTTTGGGTGGATCAACGGGCGGACAACGCGAGTTTGCGCCATTGATGGCACGCGCGGCGGCTGCAATTGGTGTGGCTGCCATTTTCATCGAGACACATGAAGATCCTGACACCTCACCAAGCGACGGTCCCAACATGATCTACCTCGACAAAATGCCCGCGCTTTTAGACACATTGATGAAACTTGATGCGGTTGCAAAAGCAAACCCGCTCGAACTTTGAGCGAGGCCAGCATTACAAAACCAATCTCGATTGGTTCCCAGAACATTTGGGCACACCAACGCGGCGCCGTAGCATCAAGCCTATTTCGAGCAGTTCCATTAAGATGCGCCTGCAGTTGCAACGGTGACCGCTGACCACAATCTGAACCCCGAAACCATGGAAATGCTGCATGATATGGAAAACAAAATCAGTGTAATCATGGCATGCGACCTTCGTTTTGGACGTGAAATCGACAGGTCTGTTCGCATTCGAGCGTGGATTGATTAAGAATGGCGCAAATGCGAAATATTGGAAAACTATACAGGGTTATAGAAACAGAACCACTGGTCGGCGACTACGACCAAACGATCTGAGCCAATTTGGCACGGGGACAAATCAACAGCGCATGACTATGCAGCGCGAAAATTGAAGAAAAATGTAAGGTAATCGCAATGACAATTCAGGTTTTTGGCCATAAATCCCCCGACACAGACAGCACGGGATCCCCCCTTATCTGGGCATGGTATTTGTCAGAAATCAAAGGCACGCCAGCCGAGGCGAAGCTTTTGGGTGAGCCAAACACCGAAGCCTTGTTCATGTTGCAACATTGGAAGTTGGACAAGCCAGCGATCATTGCAGACATTGATGCAGGGGCGCCTTGCGTGATTGTTGACACGAACAACCCAGCTGAATTACCCGCATCCGTAAATGATGCGGACATTCAGGCGATCATCGACCACCACGCCTTGGTTGGTGGGCTAAAGACAAAAGGCCCCATCGACATCACGATCCGTCCTTTGGCGTGCACTGCGACGATCATGCACGATCTAATGGGTGACGATGCGGCGAAGATGCCAGACGCCATCAAGGGTGCGGCGCTGACCTGCATTTTGTCCGATACTTTGGAATTCCGTAGTCCTACGACAACCGCGCACGACCGCGGGATTGCTGAGAAATTGGCGGCAGAGCTAGGTGTTGATATCCCCACGTTTGCTGCTGCGATGTTTGCGGCCAAGTCCGATTTGTCCAGCTTTTCGGACGCGGAATTGCTGCGTATGGATTCCAAAGAGTATGAAGTTGACGGCACCAAGTTCCGTGTTTCCGTTCTTGAGACCACCTCCCCTGCGACAGTCTTGGATCGTAAGGCCAGCTTGATGGAGACGATGACACGCGTTGCCACGGAAGATGGCGTTGATCAGGTATTGTTGTTTGTTGTTGATATTTTGAACGAACAAAGCACGTTGCTGGTTCCTAATGATCTGGTGAAGTCGGTTGCGTCTAAGTCATTTGGTGCACACGCAACTGCTGACACATTGGTTTTGCCAGGTGTGGTTAGCCGTAAAAAGCAGGTTATCCCAAACCTTAAAGTATAAGTAGATTGAGCGCGCCCTCGTCGGGCGCACGCTTTCCTTTTTAAGTGCCTCCGGCGGGGATATTTTAAGAGAGAGGAAGGGGTGCCGTTTTTGTTCCGGCTCGTGTAGGCAGGGGGCAAAATTTGCTTTGAGGCCTGACTTATGACCCGTATCGTTTCGACCCTCGCCGAGATTTCCCATCAGTATGACGCGCTTTTCGTAGACCTTTGGGGCTGCGTACATGACGGTGTGAAGGCATTGCCTGACGCGGTCGCCGCGCTGCAAGAGTATCGTAGAAGTGGCGGCAAGGTCGTATTGGTCACGAACTCACCACGCCCACGTGCTGGTGTGATCAAACAGCTTGTTCATTTTGGGGTGCCAGAGGATTCTTGGGATAGCATCGCGACGTCTGGGGATTCAGCACGCTCTGCCATGTATCGCGGTGTGGTTGGCGAAAAGGTCTATTTCATTGGCGAACATCATGATCAGGATTTCTTTAAGCCCCTCGATATCTTGGAAAATCCTGTGGATATTCAACAGGTCGATTTGAGTGACGCTGAGGGTATCGTCTGCGCGGGACCATTTGATCCAATGGCCGATCCGGAGGAAATGCGGCCACAGTTCTTGCTGGCTAAAACCAAGGGGCTGAAGTTGCTTTGTGCCAATCCTGATCTGGTCGTGGATCGTGGCGAAACGCGGGAATGGTGTGCGGGGGCTTTGGCCGCGCTTTACACGGAAATGGGCGGAGAGAGCCTATATTTTGGCAAACCCCATCCCCCGATCTACGATCTTGCGCGTCGTCGGCTGACCGCTTTGGGCAAGCCCATTGCCGATGATCGTATTTTGGCGATTGGGGACGGTATTTTGACTGACATTTCAGGAGCCATGGGTGAGGATATTGATTCGCTATTCATTACGGGTGGGCTTGCCCGCGAAGAGACGAAAACAGAGCGTGATCCGGATGAAACGGCGTTGAACCTCTATCTAGGGGAACAAATGTCTGCCCCAACCTTCGCAATCGGATATCTGCGTTAGATATTCCCCTTGCCAAATGCTGCATTTGCAAAGTAATAATATTTCAACATCATCACTATAGATGTTCATTTATTACTTACGCGCCTGTAGGAGGGTCTTATGTTGGACAATTTACCTCGCGGTACGATCTGTATCGAAGATATCGAGATGGGGATGACACGCCACCTGCGCAAAGTCGTCACAGACCGCGATATTGAATTGTTTGCTGAGGTATCCACGGACCGCAATCCGGTGCACTTGGATGATGACTATGCGCAAGACACTATCTTTGAAGGCCGCATCGCGCACGGGATGCTGACGGCTGGTCTAATCTCTGCAGTTATCGGTGAGCAATTGCCCGGCCACGGTACGGTCTACATGGGTCAAAGCCTGAAATTTCTCGCACCCGTGCGCCCCGGCGATATGGTCCATGCAGAGGTCGAAGTGACAGGCATCGAACATGCGAAACGTCGTGTGACGCTGAATTGCCGCTGCATGGTTGATGGCAAAAAGGTTCTTGTCGGCGAAGCGATGGTTCTGGCCCCAAGTCGCAAATTCGACTGACACCGAACGATGCTTGCAACGCCCTAAAAGGCCCGTTACGCCAACATCCATGCGAATAATCCGAGACTATACATATGTGACCCCAGATGACCGAGGCGCGAGCGCTGCTATCGGAAATTTTGATGGTGTACACATTGGCCACCGCGCCGTGATCGACATTGCACGTAAGGCGGGTGACACGATTGGGGCCCCGTGCGGTGTTCTGACATTTGACCCCCATCCACGCGAATATTTCGCGCCCCAAGCCGACCCGTTTCGATTGATGGGACCCGCTGCCAAGGCGACACAACTTGCAAAGATTGGCGTGGACCGACTGTATCAGTTGAATTTCAACACCGCTCTTGCAGCTCTGACTCCGCAAGAGTTTGCAACGCGCGTGATCCATGAAAGTTTAGGGCTACGTCACGTCGTTGTGGGTGCTGATTTTTGCTTTGGCAAAGAGCGCGCGGGTAAAGCGGCAGATTTGCAAGCGTTTGGCGAAGAATTGGGGTTTGGCGTGACGATTGCAGAGTTGATTGAAGGGGCGCAGGGACAAGTATCCTCGACCCGCATTCGCCAAGCCTTGAGTGAAGGTGAGCCGCGCCACGCGGCCGATATGCTGGGCCACTGGCACCGGATTGAAGGCATCGTAATTGGCGGGGAACAGCGCGGGCGCGAGCTTGGCTACCCAACCGCGAACATGTCGATTGATGGGCTGCATCCGCCAAAATTTGGTGTTTATGCAGTATTGGTCGAAGTTCAGGATGGACCACACAAGGGCAAGTACCACGGCGTTGCGTCGATGGGTGTGCGTCCGATGTTTGGGGAGAACCGCGCCAATCTGGAAACTTTTGTGTTTGATTTCAGTGGGGATCTGTATGGATCAACGTTGTCGATCGCATTGGTCGATTACCTACGGCCCGAATTGAAATTTGACGGGTTGGATGCGCTGATCGTGCAGATGGACGCTGATAGCGCGAAATCGCGTGAAATCTTGGCGGCTTTATGAGCGATGATCCGATCGAGCGTAAAGGTTTAGGCGAGCGTTTTTGGGAGCGCAAGAAGATGGCGCAGATGTCCCAAAAAGAATGGGAAGCGCTGTGTGATGGGTGCGGAAAATGCTGCCTGAACAAGCTGGAAGATGAAGACACAGGCGAAGTCGCATTGACCAATGTGGCCTGCCGTCTGCTGGATGATAGCACCTGTTTTTGCGCGCAATATGACATTCGCCATCAGTTCGTACCCGAATGCATTGTGATGACGCCGAAGAATATCGAAGAGCACCTGTACTGGATGCCACAAACGTGTGCCTATCGTTTGGTGCACGAAGGTCGTCCCTTGGAAGACTGGCATCCCCTGATTAGTGGCACGCCCGACAGTGTACACAAGGCCGGCGTTTCGGTTAAGAATAAGACTATTCCCGAGTTCGAAATCCACGAGGACGATTGGGAAGAGCATATCATTGAGGAACCGATCTAATGTATTTTGCATCTGATAACGCAGGCCCCGTGCACCCCGAAGTTCTGGCAAGCTTGACGCGCGCAAATGAAGGCTACGCGATGCCTTATGGTGCAGATGACGGAATGGGCCGCGTGCGCGCGCAAATACGTGAGATTTTCGAAGCGCCCAATGCGATGGTGCATTTGGTGGCGACGGGAACAGCCGCGAATTCATTGGCTTTGGCTTGCATGTGTCAGCCATTTGAGACGGTGTTCTGCTCAAGCGTTGCGCATATCCACGAAGACGAGTGTAGCGCGCCAGAATTTTATGCGGGTGGTGCCAAGCTGACGATTGTGACGTGTGACGTGGATAAGATGAGCCCGAAGGCCTTGCGCGCGACTATCGCGGCTGAGGGAACCCGTGGTGTGCATGGGCCGCAACGTGGGCCTGTTTCGATTACGCAGGTCGCTGAAAAAGGGTCTGTGCATACGCTGGACGAGTTGAAGGCGCTTGTCGAGGTTGCGAAAGAATTTGATCTGCCTGTCCATCTGGACGGTGCGCGTTTTGCAAATGCTATGGCTGCACTTGGCTGCACTGCGGCGGAAATGTCGTGGAAGCTGGGTATTGATGCGGTTAGTTTTGGCGGTACCAAGAATGGTTTGATGGGGGTCGAGGCGGTTGTCTTCTTTGATCCCAAAAAATCTTGGGAATTTGAGTTGCGCCGTAAACGTGGGGCGCATTTGTTTTCAAAGGTGCGGTTCTTGGCCGCACAAATGGAAGCCTATTTAACGGATGATCTCTGGCTCAACAGCGCGCGCAAAGCGAATGCAAACATGGTTCGTCTATCCAATGGCCTGCGTGGTCTTGCGGGAACAGAATTTCTTGCTGAGCCTGATGCCAACATGGTCTTCGCCAAGATGCCCCGCGCAGCGCACAAGCGTTTGCAGGATGGGGGCGCGGTCTATTACATCATGGGTGGTTCGGTTGAGGGGGATGACCCAGACGAACAATTGTTGTGCCGTCTGGTTTGTGATTGGTCGATCTCAGAGGTGCAAATCGATCAGTTTATTTCCCTAGCTGCTGGCTGATCATCTGCAAAATTTCGCGCGCCACCGCATTAGGGCGCGTGAGAGGAACCATGTGGCCACCCTCTGAAATACACACACGTGTAGAATTCGGGATGCGCTTTGCGAGCCCCTCACACACACTTGCCATGGCGGGTTTGCCAGAGCATCCATCAACGATCAGCGTGGGCGCGGTGATCTTTTCCAATGCGCCCGTGCCGATCAGATCATAGTGATCATGCTGGGCCGCGCGATCCCCTGCGACAATCAAATGAATGCGCTCTGCGATTGCTGTTCGGCTCTCTTTACTGAGACTGTTCCAAGGGCGACCATCGCCGTAGTCCTTGGTGAAAAGTTCGGCCGCTAATTCGCGGTTGCCCTCTTGCATCGCTTTGTAGAAGGCTTCCAACCCAACGAAAGCCTTGGCTGCGGTTTCAGGGGCATCCACCTTCGCAATCGCCATCATCACAGGTTCGATCAGTGTCAACGTGCGCACCATTTCTGGGCGCTCTACCGCGATGCGCAGCGCGACTGTTCCGCCAAAGCTGTGACCGATGATGTCCATCGGTTCATCTAAGAAGTCGAGTGCCATTTCAGTGACGCGATCTTGCAGGTCCCCATCATCGTCCCAATCCGCAGCGCGTCCATGTCCGGGGAAATCGAACGCGGTTAGGCTAAGCCCACCACCGGTTGCAGCGCCCATTTTGGAATAGACACCGCCATGCGCGAGCGAGCAATGTAGCAACAGCCCTTTGCGGGGGCCGTGGCCATATGTGGTTAGGTTGGTTTGGACACATGCAAGAACGCGCTTAACCATGAATTACAGATCGCCTGAAAGGTAAGCGTCCAGATCATCAAGGCGGTCTTGGCCCCAGAACTGTTGGCCATCGTCTGTGATATAGAACGGCGCGCCGAACGCGCCTGCGATAATCGCTTCTTCTAGATTACGCGCATAGGTTTCTGCTGAGGTCAGCATATCCTTGTCAGCAAGTGCCGCGTCAAAGCCCGCTTCGGTCAAGCATTCGCGCACCATATCATCCTGTGACACGTCCTTGTCATCGACCCAGATCGAGCGACCGAATGCATGAATCAACTTGCCCATGTCACCGCCGCCCGCATTGCCCGCTGCAATAATCGCATAGCAGGACGGCGCTGCATTCATTGGCCAATGCGCGGGCTTCATATTCAGATGCAGGCCAGATTTCTTGGCTTGGCGCGGCAATTCTTGCGCGCGGTAAGACATGCGATTGGGGTGACGATCCTTTGGTAACTGGCCACCCGTACGCTGGAACAAGGCTGGCAGGTCGAGCGGTTTGTAATTGATCGTGGCGCCGTGCTTGGCTGCGATTTCCGCTAATCGCGTTCCCGCAAGGTAAGCATAGGGCGAAAGTGTTGAGAAATAGTAATCAATATGTGGCATCTAGGCTCTCCAATGGGCAACGTGCTTTGCCGCACGGTAGCCCCGTGTTAAGCGGTGTTCAACCTCGCGATTCTGTGCTCGCGAATTGGCTGCCAAGGACACCGCTCATGCCCAATCTCACTGATCCCAAACTTATTTCTGGTAATGCAAACAAGCCGCTTGCGACTGCGATTGCGCGTCGCATGTCAATGCACCGCGGCATGAATGTCGACCTGGTCGATGCGCGTGTTGAGCGTTTTAATGACGGTGAAATTTTCGTTGAAATGTACGACAATGTGCGCGGCGAGGATGTGTTTATCATCCAGCCCACATCCAATCCTGCGAACGACAATCTCATGGAATTACTGATCATGTCGGACGCTTTGCGCCGTTCCTCTGCGCAGCGCATAACAGCCGTTATTCCCTACTTCGGCTACGCACGCCAAGATCGCCGCACGAAAGCGCGCACACCGATTACTGCCAAGCTAGTCGCGAACATGCTGGTCGAAGCGGGCGTCGAGCGCATCCTGACGATGGATCTGCACGCAGCGCAAATACAGGGTTTCTTTGATATTCCTGTGGACAACCTTTATGCATCGCCGATTTTTGCGCTGGATATCATGAGCCACTTTAAAGATCAGATGAGCGACGTAATGATCGTCTCCCCTGATGTGGGCGGTGTTGCGCGTGCGCGTGAATTGGCCAAGCGGATCAACGCACCTTTGTCTATCGTGGACAAGCGTCGCGAAAAGCCGGGTGAAATTGCAGAGATGACAGTGATCGGAAACGTGAGCGGCAAGACCTGTATCATCGTGGACGACATTTGCGACACGGCTGGCACGCTGTGTAAGGCCGCTGAAGTGCTGCTAGAGAACGGCGCGAAGGAAGTACATTCCTACATCACGCATGGTGTTCTTAGCGGCCCAGCGGTTGAGCGCGTCACAAATTCTGTGATGAAATCCTTGGTAATCACGGACACGATCCAAGCGACTGAACCAGTAAAGAATGCGCCGAATATCCGCATTGTTCCCACGGCACCCATGTTTGCTCAAGCGACGTTGAACATCTGGAACGGGACTTCGGTTTCATCCTTGTTTGATATTGATACGCTGGGACCGATTTATGAAGGTTTGTATTCGGTTTAACGCCTAAGATTTAAATTTTACCTAATGCCCTGAAGCGCGTTTTTACTGACACGTTTCAGGGTTTTCTACGACCATAGATCGCACAAAATCTGTTCATGATTTCAAATAAGCCCAATACACAAACATGACGACCAAAACTATGACGATCTGAGCCACCATTGCCTTGATAAGAAACTTTGAACGCTTCAAATCTTTTTCTACGTCGATTTTCTTCACGATCTGTCTCCGATCAAGTGGCTGCATTCCCAAAAGACATAGCATGAGAGCCTCCGGTTTGACTGGGAAACTTTGCACGCCGTGGGATGTCGTGTTCATGAAGGATCGTAGTCTTTTAACTTACATCCCATTCTTCTTCACCGCGCAAACCGCCCATTGCGATCCATGACAGGCGCACGCGGGCGACGCGTGTGTCGCCCCATGTTCGGAAGATCAGATCGAAGCCTGTCGTAGAAATGTTCTCGGCCTGAACATCTGCGCGTACGTTGGTGTCTTTGTCCAAATCTATAAGGGACATCTACACATGGACGGCTGGTGCATCAAGGTAAGGTTCTGAGAAAACTATCATTTTCTTACGTTGACGTGTACCTGTGCCCGACCACATCTTACCATCATTCTCATAATCCGAGAACATGATGTGTTCGCCTTGGTCAATTCCAAAAAGGTGGCTGCGGATGCGTTTCATACCGTCTGAATCAGTCTTTAAAAATTGGTTTCGAGACATCTTAACTTCAAGTCATGCCGTTGTATTGGCAAGCGCGAATTCAGTTAAAAATTGTAAAAGCCCTCCCGAGGGTATCGGAAGGGCTTTTTTATCTTACAAGCGTGTTGACTTAGTTAACGCTAATTCCAAGCGCATCACCGATTGCGACTGTATCCGCGAGCGTCTTAGCTGCCGCATCTACCATATCGCTTTTGGCATCTTGTGCCTTGGCGTATGTGTCTGTCGCTGCGTCGATCATACCTTTGAGCGTGTCAGAGGTCATATCTGCCTTTGCGACCGCATTTTCGGCCAGAACGGAAATACCGCCATCGCCGATTTGTGCGAAACCGCCAGTAACCACATACTCGCTCTCGCCCTCTGGACCGCTCACTTTCAAGACGCCTGGGCGCAATGTTGTGATCGTAGATGCATGATCAGCCATAGCTGTCATATCACCGTCAGAGCCTGGGATCTGCACTTCTGTAACCTGCATGGATGCAAGGCTACGCTCTGGTGAAACCAGATCGAATTGCAATGTGTCCGCCATGTTCTTCTCCTTTGTAGGTGGTGCTGATCGAAACCAGCACCAACCAAATCAGGGATTAAGCTGCGTCTGCGGCCATTTTCTCAGCTTTAGCGATCACGTCTGCGATGCCGCCAACCATATAGAAGGCGCCTTCGGGTAGGTGATCGTACTCGCCTGCGACAACCGATTTGAACGACGCGATTGTGTCTTCCATTGGAACCTGAATACCATCAGAGCCCGTGAAGACCTTCGCAACGTCGAACGGCTGGGACAAGAAGCGCTCTAGCTTACGTGCACGAGACACGGCCAGTTTGTCTTCCTCGCTCAGTTCGTCCATGCCGAGAATGGCAATGATGTCCTGAAGCGATTTGTAGCGCTGAAGAACCTGCTGAACGTCTGTCGCAACCTTGTAGTGGTCATCGCCGATGATCAGTGGGTCAAGCAAACGCGATGTTGAACCAAGTGGGTCAACAGCCGGGTAGATGCCTTTTTCAGAGATCGAACGATCCAGAACCGTTGTCGCATCAAGGTGCGCAAACGATGTCGCTGGAGCCGGGTCAGTCAGGTCGTCCGCTGGAACATAAACCGCTTGTACCGATGTAATGGAACCGTTCTTCGTGGAAGAAATACGTTCCTGCATCGCGCCCATGTCTGTCGCAAGCGTTGGCTGGTAGCCAACCGCAGAAGGAATACGGCCAAGAAGGGCGGAAACCTCGG
>NZ_JABBAM010000019.1 GCF_018607965.1 Planktotalea sp. | reverse complement strand
ACGGAATCACACCAGACGCCAACCCAGAAAATGTGAAACTCATGATCGATACGGTAAGAGCCGGATAAAGCGTTACATAAATTTACTCTTTAATGATTTTTCGTAACTTTTTGTTGCGCCGTGAAGGATATCAGATATCTTAGCCTAAATTGCCTACAAGGAACCTAGTCCATGGAAGCCTTTATTTGTGACAGCGTGCGTACGCCCATTGGCCGTTACGGGGGCTCTTTGTCCTCGATCCGCACTGATGATTTGGCCGCCTTGCCTATTTCCGCGCTGATAAAACGTAACAAAGGCGTGGACTGGGCCAAGGTGGACGAAGTCATTTATGGCTCGGCCAACCAAGCCGGTGAAGACAACCGCAACGTCGCGCGCATGGCCGCGTTATTGGCTGGTCTTCCCACAGATGTTCCCGGCACAACAATCAACCGTCTGTGCGCCTCTGGCATGGACGCTGTTGGCTTTGCAGCACGTGGAATCAAAACGGGCGACTACGATCTGACCATCGCAGGTGGTGTGGAGAGCATGAGCCGCGCACCCTTCGTAATGCCCAAAGCAACCACCGCCTTTACACGTGCGAACGAAGTGTTCGACACAACAATCGGATGGCGCTTCATCAACCGCAAAATGAAAGAGACGTATGGCGTCGATTCCATGCCCGAAACGGCGGACAACGTTGCGGCCGACTACGGTATCAACCGCGTGGACCAAGACGCGTTTGCAGCCAGCTCCCAAGCCAAATGGGCAGCAGCCCACGCCGCGGGATATTTCGCAGATGAAATCGTTCCCGTGCATGTGCCCCAGCGCAAAGGCGACCCAATTGTTTTTGACACCGATGAACATCCGCGCGCTGGCACGACTGCTGAAAAGCTCGCCAAATTACGCGGCATCAACGGTCCAGACATGACCGTCACCGCCGGTAATGCGAGTGGTGTAAACGACGGTTCCGCCGCTTTGCTCATCGGCTCTGAAAAAGCACTCTACAAAAATTCACTCACCCCGATGGTGCGCATTGTAGGCATGTCATCCGCTGGTGTTGCCCCGCGCGTCATGGGTATTGGGCCCATCCCTGCCAGCCAGAAAGTACTGGCGCGCGCAGGTCTCACCATCGACCAAATGGACGTGATCGAATTGAATGAAGCCTTCGCCAGCCAAGGTCTTGCCACCTTGCGCGCCCTCGGCGTCGCCGACGATGACCCCCGCGTAAACCCGCAGGGCGGGGCGATTGCGCTCGGTCATCCGCTTGGCATGTCTGGCGCCCGTTTGGTTCTGACTGCGGCACATCAATTAAAACGCACAGGTGGTCGTTACGCACTGTGCACCATGTGCGTTGGCGTTGGCCAAGGCGCTGCACTTATTATTGAGAGGGTCTGAAGCCATGTCCTCAAGTAGCAAAGCGATAGGATAAAGCCATGTACGCACAGATGATCAAATCCGAGGCGACGCAGGACGATCCAGAAAAGCTGGCCGCCTTCCAAGTGCGCATTGATGCGGGCGATAAGATTGAACCAAAGGATTGGATGCCAGAAGGCTATCGCAAGACCCTAATCCGCCAAATAGGCCAACATGCGCATTCCGAAATCGTCGGTCAACTGCCAGAGGGCAACTGGATCACGCGCGCGCCAACACTGGAACGCAAGGCGATCCTTTTGGCGAAAGTTCAGGATGAAGCGGGCCATGGTCTATACCTGTATTGCGCCGCTGAAACGCTGGGTGTGACCCGTGATGAACTCACTGAAATGCTGCTTGATGGTCGCATGAAGTATTCGTCGATCTTCAACTATCCGACCCTAACATGGGCCGATATGGGTGCGGTTGGTTGGCTTGTTGATGGTGCTGCGATTATGAATCAAGTGCCTTTGCAGCGCACATCCTTTGGCCCCTACTCCCGTGCAATGATCCGTATTTGCAAAGAAGAAAGCTTTCATCAGCGTCAAGGCTACGACATCATGATGAAAATGGCAAACGGCACAGAGGCGCAAAAGCGCATGGCCCAAGACGCGCTAAACCGCATGTGGTTCCCGTCCTTGATGATGTTCGGCCCCTCCGATGCGGAATCTGTGCACTCCGAACAAAGCATGTCGTGGAAAATCAAAATGAACGGCAACGATGAACTGCGTCAAAAGTTCGTTGACCAGACCGTGCCACAAGCTGAATTCCTCGGTCTGACCGTGCCTGATCCTGACTTGAAATGGAACGAGACCAAAGGTGGCTACGATTTCACAGGTCCCGATTGGGATGAATTCTTCGACGTTTTGCGCGGCAATGGACCGTGCAACAAAGAACGTCTCGCCGCGCGTAACAAAGCGTGGGACGACGGGGCGTGGGTGCGCGACGGTCTGATGGCCCATGCAGAGAAAAAGCGCGCAGCAAAACTGGCAGCCGAATAATGCAGCTGGCCGAACTCAACGTAGGCTACGCGCGCTACCCTCTTGATGATCCGCGCATGGCGGGTTTCATGGATAACCTTGATACCTTGAATGCACTCGCGGAACGCTCAAACGGCTACGTTTGGCGCATGAAATCAGACAGTGGCAACGCGACAGATCTGGCTGTTCCCGGCGATGAAGAAATGATTTCCAACATGTCCATTTGGGAAGATGTCGCCAGCCTTGGCGACTACGTCTTCAACACCATCCACGCCAAATTCTACGAAAAGCGCCCCGCTTGGTTTGAGAACATGACACGACACCATTTCGTAATGTGGTGGGTCGAGGACGGCCATATCCCGACGCTTGAAGAGGCGATGCAAAAACTAGCGCACCTTCAAGAACACGGATCAACAGACGATGCATTCGGCTGGGACGCGGTCGATCAATCTGCGTGGCGCAGATGCAAAATAGCAGCGGAGTAGAAACATGAGAAACGAATGGCCCCTTTGGGAAGTGTTCATCCGTGGGCAGCATGGCATGTCCCACCGCCACGTCGGCTCGCTTCATGCTGCGGACGAAGAAATGGCGATCAAGAACGCGCGCGATGTGTATACGCGCCGCAACGAGGGCGTCAGCATTTGGGTCGTCCCCGCGCATCACATCGCGGCCTCCTCGCCCTCTGACACAGGTCCGCTGTACGAGCCCTCTGAGAGCAAAGTCTATCGCCACCCCACCTTCTTCGACATCCCCGACGACGTAGGTGCAATGTAATGAGCACTGCTGACCCCTACTTCGATTTCCTGTGCCGCATGGGCGACAACACGTTGATCCTTGGACACCGCGTTTCTGAGTGGTGTGGCCACTCCCCCGTGCTTGAAGAAGACATCGCATTGGCAAATATCGCGCTTGATCTGATCGGCCAAACGCAAATGTGGCTTGGCCTCGCAGCAGAGGTTGAGGGCAAAGGGCGCACTGCTGATGATCTTGCAATGCTACGTGACGTTTGGGACTTCCGCTCTGCACTAATTGTCGAACAACCCAATGGCGATTTCGGTCAAACCCTGATGCGCCAATTCCTGTTCGACACATGGCATTTGCTGATGTTGCAGGGCCTCACCAAGTCCTGCGAACCCCGCGTTGCGGAGATCGCTGCTAAGGCTGTGAAAGAAGTCATGTACCACGTGGAGCGTTCTGGCGACACGGTGATTGGCCTTGGCGATGGAACTGAGGAAAGCCACACGAAAATACAAGCGGCACTTGATCTGATGTGGCCCTATGTGGGCGAGTTATTCACGCCTGATGCTGTGGACGAGGCCATGCTAGCTGCTGGAATTGCACCTGATCTGACAGAAATGCGCAAAACCTTCGAGGCGCAAGTTAGCGCTGTTATGGCAGAGGCAACCTTAACAATTCCCGACAGCCGTTTCGCGCATAAAGGCGGCAAAAGCGGGTTTCAGCACACTGAACATCTGGGCCATTTGCTAACGAACATGCAATGGCTCCAACGTGCCTATCCTGGGGCAAACTGGTAAATGAACCCAGACATCGCACAAGTTTGGGAATGGCTTGACCAAGTGCCCGACCCCGAGATCCCTGTGATTTCTATTGTCGATCTTGGCATCGTGCGCGGTGTCGTTTGGGACGGTGACACACTCGAAGTCGCGGTCACGCCGACCTATTCTGGCTGCCCTGCCACCTCTATTATTTCGTTTGATATAGAAACCGCGATGATCGATCGGGGCATCAAAAACACCCGCATCAAGACGCAACTCGCACCCCCGTGGACCACGGATTGGCTGTCTGACAAAGGCCGTGCCAAGCTGGAAGAACACGGCATTGCGCCCCCGCGTACCACTGGTGGACCTGAACGTTGTCCGCTTTGTAAATCCGAAAATGTGACCCGAATTAGCCAATTTGGCTCTACTCCCTGCAAAGCACAGTGGCGCTGCACGGATTGTCTTGAGCCGTTCGATTATTTCAAATGTATCTAGAGGGGCCCACACATGGCGCGCTTTCATCCGCTTAAAGTTACCGAAGTCCGCAAGACCATTCGCGACGCTGTTGTCGTGTCGTTGGAACCTGCGAACACGGATGATTTCAATTTTATCCAAGGGCAGTATCTGACCTTTCGCCAAAACATTGAGGGCACAGAAATTCGCCGCTCTTATTCGATCTGCGCTGGCAAGGACGATGGCATCCTACAGGTCGGTATCAAGAAAGTTGATGGCGGCGCGTTCTCTACCTGGGCCAACGAAAATCTTGCCGCTGGCATGACGCTAGAAGCAATGCCGCCAATGGGCGGTTTCCATACCGCGATAGACCCTAAACAAGGTAAAACCTATCTCGGTTTCGCGGGTGGCTCTGGCATCACGCCCGTTCTGTCGATCCTGAAAACCACCCTCATGCGCGAACCTGACAGCCGTTTCACGCTGGTCTACGCCAACCGCGGCGTGAACACGATTATGTTCCGTGAGGAACTTGAAGACCTCAAGAACAACTACATGGGTCGGTTGAACGTCATCCACATTCTCGAAAGCGACGCGCAAGATATCGACCTATTCACAGGCCGCGTGGACGAGGCCAAATGCACCGCATTGTTCGAACATTGGATCGACATAGCCGGCGTAGATACTGCCTTCATCTGCGGACCCGAACCGATGATGCTGGGCATTGCCAAAGCGTTGAAAGAGAACGGGCTAACGGACGCACAGATCAAATTCGAACTCTTTGCCTCCTCTCAACCCGGTCGCCTAAAACGCAAAGCCTCCGCCGCAACAGACGCGGTGGCCAAACTCGCAGAAGCCGTGGTCATCATCGACGGCTCCCCTCGCACGGTCACGATGGGTAAAGATCAAACCGTCCTAGAAGCCGCCCTCGCAGGCGGGTTGGACGCCCCGTTCGCGTGCAAAGCTGGCGTGTGTTCGACCTGCAAATGCAAAGTGCTTGAGGGCGAAGTCGAGATGGTGGCTAACCACGCCTTAGAGGACTACGAGGTTGAACAGGGCTTTATCCTAAGCTGCCAATCATTTGCGCTGACAGACAAAGTTGTTGTGGATTACGATCAGCATTAAAGCGCAACCTCTGCACGATTGACCGCGCCATAACGAATCGCGAACAGGGTATAAGGTGTGTTATGTGATGCACGCTCGAGTGGAATTAAGACGTGTCACCATGGCCACTTCGAGCCCAACATGTCGATCGTCCATGATGGCAAGAAAGGCTATGTTCTCTGGCTAGGATGCGAAGCAGTTGCAAGATTCTTCGTCAAATCAATCATCTCTGAAGGACAAAAAGGAAGCCATATTGGGGCTTCAACGAAGGCCATATACCTAAGCTTGTGCGTCTCATGTAGCGGCGATAGTGCATCTATCATCTTGGCTACGCTGTCTGAAAACACCACACCACGATCTTCGCATTTCTCTTTCAGGTTCGTCAGATTGTGCCGTAGCTCAAAGGCCATTACGTCCCTATTGTTACTTCCAGTTTTGTACAAAGCAAGCTTTAGAAACATCTCAATCGAGTGGCAAATCAGATGCACGATAGGCGCGTTCTGCATCATATTGGATTCTTTTGGGCCTCTTTCACGGATGCCAGAAAGCGCAAACTCCGCGCACTCCAGAAAAGCGCTGGCGTGCAGACGATAAGCCATTGGTTCAGGCCCATCATAATTAACATCTCCTGAATACAAGTAGTTGCTCGACATGCGTTCATTCCTCAACTGCAATCAAATGGTTGAAACGATAGGCTTGATATTTGAATACCGGCAATGTCCGCACAGCCAACATTAGGAAAAGTCGCGTCCAAAATCCGGTAATCGCTGTTATGTTCAAAACCCACCTCGCACGTTCACAGCCTACCCTCGCTTATCGACGACGCGCACAGCTTTACCTTGCGAGCGCGCAACGCTACCTGGATCACCGACACTCACCTCTGTCGTAATCCCGACCATATCCTTGATCCTCTTCCCTAGCGTTTTGGCTGCAGCATCCTTTGCCGCCTCGCTTGCCGCATTCGGCATCGCTTCGGCCAGAACGCGCAATGCATCCATCGGGCCCGCCTTATAGCGTTCAATTTGGAAATACGGCGCAAGGCCCTCGACCGCCATCACCTGTTCTTCGATCTGCGTCGGGAACACGTTCACACCGCGCAGAATGATCATGTCATCAGACCGGCCCGTGATCTTGGCAATGCGGCGCATGGATCGCGCAGTTCCGGGTAAAAGCCGCGTCAAATCGCGGGTACGATAGCGCACAATCGGCATGCCCTCCTTGGTCAACGTGGTAAAGACCAATTCGCCCTCTTCTCCATCTGGCAGCACGTGGCCCGTCACAGGATCAATGATCTCAGGATAGAAATGATCCTCCCAAATGACAGGACCGTCTTTGGTTTCCACACATTCGTTGGCAACCCCTGGCCCCATCACCTCAGACAATCCATAAATATCAACGGCGTTCAGATCGAACGCTTCTTCAATCTCACGGCGCATGGCTTCCGTCCAAGGTTCAGCGCCGAACACGGCCACCTCTAGCGAACTCTTGCGTGGATCAAGACCGGCCTTGTGAAATGCTTCCAAGATGTTGAGTATATAAGACGGCGTCACCATGATCCCACGTGGTTTGAAATCGTTGATCAGGCCGACTTGCTTATCCGTCTGCCCCCCACCCATCGGCACCACGGTCGCGCCTAAACGTTCGATCCCGTAGTGCGCGCCAAGCCCACCTGTGAACAGACCGTAGCCATAAGCGTTGTGGATCATATCGCCCTTGCGCAGACCCGCAGCACGTAAAGAGCGCGCGACCAGATCGGCCCAATTGCTAATGTCATTCGCAGTATATCCGACAACTGTCGCCTTGCCCGTCGTGCCCGACGACGCGTGAATGCGCGCGATCTGATCTTGCGGGACCGCGAACATTCCGAACGGATAATTTGCGCGCAAGTCGTCTTTGTGCGTGAACGGGAACTTTGCCAAATCAGCAAGCGTCACAAGATCATCTGGATGCACACCAGCTGCATCAAAGCGTTCTTTGTACATCGCGACATTGTCGTAGGCATGGTGTAAAGACCACTTCATGCGCTCTAGCTGAAGGGCTGAAATCTCATCACGGCTGGCAATCTCGATAGGGTCCAGAATGGACGGGTCCGGTGTCAAATTGCTCATCTTATTCTCCCTCGTCCGCTTCATCGAATAGATGGCCTTTGATCGCGCGTGACAGTCCACGCATTTCTGCGATCAGCGTACCGTCTTGTTTGGTCACGCGCACGTCGTAAATCCCGCTGCGTCCCGCCAAAGACACCTCGCGCGCCGTCGCAGTCAGCACATCGCCAACCTGACCAGGGGCCACAAAGGTCACCATGTTATTCTGCGCCACAGTGTTGTGATTGCGAGAATTGCACGCAAAAGCGAATGCTGTATCTGCCAGTGTGAAGATCATTCCACCGTGGCAAATTCCGTGTCCATTACTGTGGTGCTTTTGCACAGCGAGCGACATCACCGCATGACCCTCAGAAACAGCGCCACGCTCAATGCCAACCCAATGAGAGGCTTGATCGTCCTCCCATAGCGCATCACTGGATTTTTTGGCTCTCATCTGCGGTGTCACAACGCGTACTCCCCTATTTCTACTGATATGTCTTGCATGGGTCATTCAGGCGGTCAATTAATAACCAACCGCATTTGCGCGCCCAATAAGGAACACGTCATGAGCCTTCTCCAAGTCAACTCATTCGCTGCCGGAACATGGATTGCCCCTGACGCGAATGCGCGTGATATTGAGAACGCAGTTACTGGCGAAACCATGGCACGCGCGGGCAATTCCTCACTTGATGTCGAGGCGATGTTGGATCACGCACGCACCGTTGGCGGGCCGAATTTACGCAAACTCACTTTCCATGATCGCGCCCGCATGTTGAAGGCGTTGGCATCGCATTTGAACGATAACAAACAAGCGCTGTACGATCTGTCTTTCGCAACGGGCGCAACACAATCCGACCATTTGATTGATATCGACGGTGGCATTGGAACAATGTTTGTTTTCGCCTCGAAGGGCCGTCGTGAAATGCCAGATAACCAAGTTTATCTGGACGGCGACATTGAACAGCTCGGGCGCACAGGCACATTTCTAGGCCAGCACATTTGCACACCGCTTCAAGGCGTCGCAGTTCACATCAACGCATTCAATTTCCCTGTTTGGGGCATGCTAGAAAAACTGGCCCCAACAATCCTTGCGGGTGTTCCTGCTATCGTAAAACCCGCAACGGCAACGTCCTATGTGACCGAACTTGCGGTGCGTCTTATGCTCGACAGCGGCATCCTTCCTGAGGGTGCATTGCAATTGGTTAGTGGTGGCTTGGGCTACATGCTAGATCGTCTAACGCTGCAAGATGTGGTCAGCTTTACAGGTTCGGCCCAGACCGCTTTGAAACTACGCTCTGCACCACATATCCTCAAACATTCCATCCGCTTTACTGCTGAACAAGACAGCCTGAACGCGTCTATCCTTGGCCCTGACGCGGTCGCAGGCACGCCAGAGTTCGAGCTCTTCATCAAAGAAGTCCAGCGCGAAATGACCACGAAAGCGGGGCAAAAATGTACCGCTGTGCGCCGTATCATTGCGCCCCAGAACCAAGTCGATGCAGTGATTGCAGCCCTGTCAGAACGTCTATCCAAAACTGTTATCGGCGATCCCAGCGATCCAGCGACGCGCATGGGCGCGTTGGTTTCAAATTCTCAAAAGCGCGATGTCCTAGAGAAAGCCGCGATTATTGGAACCGAGGCCGAACAGGTCTATGGCAACGATGATTTCACAGATCATAAAGGCGCGTTTCTCTCACCCATGCTCTTCCATTGCGCCGCCCCCGATACTGCGGTGCGCGTGCACGACACAGAAGCCTTCGGCCCCGTTTCAACCGTCATGGGCTACCGCGACATAGACCACGCGATTGCGTTGGTGAACAAGGGTCAGGGCTCGCTTGTTGCCTCAGTCATTACACATGATCCAAACGTCGCGCGCGAGGTCGCATTGGGTGCAGGCGCATTCCACGGTCGTCTCTATTTCAACAATCGCGATTCCATGAAGGAAAGCACAGGCCACGGATCCCCCCTACCGCACATGGTCCACGGCGGTCCTGGTCGTGCTGGCGGCGGTGAAGAACTGGGCGGGGTACGCGGCGTGATGCACTACATGCAGCGCACAGCGGTCCAAGGCAGTCCTGATATTCTGGCCGCGATTGGGGACACTTGGGTGGACGGCGCACTTGAAAAAACAGCCCTTGCGCATCCCTTTACGCGCACGTTCAATCAGGTCGAAATCGGCGAAACGATCAATACAGATCCGCGCGTCGTCACCATGGAAGACATCGAGCATTTCGCCAATTTCACAGGCGACACGTTCTACGCGCACATGGACGAGGCCGCAGCTAAGCGAAACCCGTTCTTCCCCGGTCGCGTCGCGCATGGGTATCTGTTGTTAAGTTTTGCAGCAGGCATGTTCGTCGAGCCGAATGAGGGACCTGTTTTGGCCAACACTGGCCTAGATAATTTACGCTTTATGAAACCCGTCCAAGCAGGTGACAGCATTCAAGTGCGCCTGACGGTGAAAAAGAAGACCCCGCGCAATGAAGAATACGGCGAAGTGCGGTGGCACGTCACGCTATCCAATCAGGACACTGAAAAAGTCGCCGAATACGAACTGTTGACGATGAACGCCTATTAACGCCCCAAGCAATCCGCTGGCGCTGTTTAGTGCAGCGCCAGTCGCTTCGAACATTTCAGGTACAATCAGCCATTCCAACGCCCACGCCACGCCCGAACGTTCTTGTTCGTGCAACATCGTTTGCCCTAAAATGCCCTGCTGCCCCGCCACATACCGTGCCAAAGTCACCAGCGTTTAGGCGCGCACTGGGTTTTGCTTGTGCGGCATCGCAGAGGATCCGCCAGCGCCGCTTAATTTTACTTCATCAACGCCTTGCTGCGCCATCAAGCTTATGTCCAAACCGATCTTACCAAGGGTTCCGCTGAGCAACATCAACCAGTTTCCGACAGACACAAACCCACTGCGATCTGTATGCCAAACAGGCGTCAAAGTTAGGTTCAATGTCTTTGCAACATGCTCCGCAATTTCATCATTTGCACGCATGCCGACAAGACCACCAACTTGTACACGCGCAAAGTTTGCAAGCAGCTCGGGCAGTGCTTCCAAATGCGCCTGAAGAGGGTCGCGCCACGTGCGAATACGATCTGAAACTCGAATGGGCAGCGCCGCTTGCATGCGTGTACGTCCCATTATTTCCACGTCACCAAAGCGCGTATTCAACCTATCCAATTGCGCCAAAACAGCCAAGCTGCGCGATTGAAAATCCCGTAGCACATCACAGCACATCAGGACCATCGCCGTATCAATCACATCCTGTGATGTCGCCCCTTTGTGGATCGCAGCACTCGCTTTGGCGGGCAGTCCTGCTTTCAATTGGCGCACCAGTTCTGGCACGGGCAAACCATCGCTTTCGGTTCCCGCGCGCAACGCATCCAAGTTAGGCGTGAACCCGTCAATCGCCGCCAGCGCCACTTGCCCATCAACTACTCCAGACGCGATCAAGGCTTCCGTC
>NZ_JABBAM010000049.1 GCF_018607965.1 Planktotalea sp. | reverse complement strand
GTCGCTCAAAATTGATGTCCGACCTTTATCCGTCAGTGGACCCCAAATCAGTTGCCGCCCAATAGATTCTTAAGTCCTTTGCGGACTTCATTCTCCAAGCCTTGCTTGGCAGCATTCTCTAACTGTTGCTGACGCACTTTATCTAGGTTCAACCGTTTCGCAGTATCTGTAGCGGCCTTCTTGGCGGCGTCCTCTAATTTCTTACGCGCGCGGGCTTCTACCTTTTTAACTTCATCCCGTGCTTGCTGGCGCAGTTTTGCAGCTTCTGCATCAGCGTGGTCTTTCAGTTTTTGCTTTTCGCGCTCAATCTCTTGACGCGCTTGATCTTCAAGCTTTTTACGCTCGTTTTCTAGGTTCAGTGCAGCAGCAAGGTCGGGGCGAATTTTCAGGTCGGACCACGGGCCTTTGATGCGCACGGGAATTTCCACACGATCTTGGGTGCCGACCTCTTTAGCAATAGGCGTCACCAGATAGTCCATGGTTTGTGCACCTAGATTGATGGCACCCTCGCCTTTCACATCAACGCGGCCCGTGGACACGCCCAGATCGTCGTTGCGTAGAATGCCGCCGTTGATCACGCCGTTGGCTTTCATGTTCTGGAATTGCGTCAGGCTGGCGTTTGCGTTGCCCTGACGGATCAACCCTTCTAGATCGATCCCTGCGATGGTGCCTTGTGGGATTGCGAGAGCTAGTTGACCGCTAAGCGACCGCATAATCGCGTCGATTGAGCTACCAGACCCTAGAAATGACAGGTTCAAATTGGCGTTCCCTTCGACCTTGTCGATGCTCGCAAGGGCGCGCAGCAATTGGCCAAGGGCAACTGAATTGGCGCGTAGATCACCACCAACAGATAGCCCGTTGCGATTGTTAGCGACGACTTGCCCAGCAAAACGACCCTGATACGCGGCCAGATCGTTGATCAAGACAACTGCGCGCGAACGGTCGATGTTTACGCCAAGATCAGCGGCGCCCAACTTGATCGTACCAAGGTTAATAGAGCGTGCTTTTAGCTCGATGTTGCCATTGAGCGAGCCAAGCGCACTTGCGTCTATCCGATCTTTTGACCAGCCGGTCCCAGTAGGGGCGCTTGCGGTGTTACCACTATCAGAAGACAGCGCGCTGAGATCCAAATCACCTGCTTGCAACGTTGCATTGATATTTGGAATAGCACTGTCTAGCCCGACAGAGACGGCCCCGCTTAGCGTGTTTTGATCCAATGAAACTGTCAGGCCGGATAGATCAAGCTGGTTAGATTTGAACGATAGGCCAGTGGTGATATTGATAGCTTGGCCAAGTCCCTTTGGAATAGATGGCACACTTTGACCCAGCGCCGTCATTAGGTTCGCGGTGTTTGGAATTGCCGCTTTGATGTTGCCAGACACGGCAGGTAGCGCACCCGCAAGGGCGATATCGATTGCGCCAGTCACGCTCGCGCCGGCCATAGAGGCAGCAAGATTGTTAAGCTTGGCGGTAACGCTGCTGCCTTGGACCCGCGCGGTGACATTGGTTTTGATCGCGGGCTTGGCATTTGAGGACAGACCAAAATTGCTAAGTGGTTGCCCCAGCAATTCAGCACTGCGCGCGACGTTCGACAAGTTCACTGCAAGGTCTGCTGTTACATCAGGCACGCCATTTGTAAGCGCGACATCTGCTTGTCCCGAAACCTGAGCATTCTCAAGCGATGCGGTTAAATCGCGCAGCTTTGCACTGACATTGCTGCCATTCGTGGAAAGCGTGATTGCGCTGGCAAGATCAGGATTGAACGCGGGACTAATTCCGAACTTTGCAGGGGCTTGGCCCAGCATGGTCATCAACTGGCCCGCACTTTTGATGTTTGCAGTAAGCTTGGCAGTGATCTGCGGCGCGCCCAGTGCAAGAACGATATCGGCGTCGCCCGAGAGCGTACTGTCGTTCAGACCAAGCGCCATTTTTTGCAAGGCAAGGCGTGTTCCATCAAAGCTAACTTGGCTGCTGATCGTGACACTCGGGTCAAAATCAGATGCCAACCCAAGGGCGGCGGGGTCTTGACCCAAGGCACGCAGCACTGCGCCTGCTTTGGGAATGGTGCCATCAATTTGCATCGCCGCCTCGGGCTTGATTGATGCGATCCCTTCAAAGTTTAGATCGGACCCTGCTGCTTTTAATGTACCTGAGATGACGGTCTGTTCCCCTGCGGTCAATCCAAGGACGTCAGCAACGGTGGCATCCAATTCCAAGCGTTCACCAAACGGTGTGATGCCAAGGGCCAAAATGGCGGCACCGTCAGAAGAAGGCCAGCTGAGATCAAGATCAACGTCACTAAAGCTTTGATCGGTGCCTGTGCCGGCATCGACATACCGTAAGGAGGCGTTCGAGATCAAAGCGCGTTCCCGTGAGAAATCGAAGCTTTGTCCGTCAGCGGTTTCCCCAGATGTCGGGGGTGCTGGTGCTGCTGACGTATCTTGCGCAAAAAATTCCCAGTTCGCGCGCCCGTCTGCACTGCGTTCCAACACGATGCGGGGGCTGTTGGCTTCTAACTTTGTAACGCGGATCGTGCCCGTCAAAAGCGCTGGCACGTCGATCCCAATCGCAAGGCTGTCGGCAGTTAGTAAAGGTCCGTTTTCAGCCCAATCCGCAGTACCGATACTGGCAGGGCCAGTCGTCACGCCAAGAATAGGGTACAGGCTAATGGACGTTTGCGAACTGATCGAAATGGCGCGTCCCGTTTGTTTGCTTATCTGATCGGCTGCGATGCGCGCGATCCGTTCGCCCGGCAGCATCAAAAGACCACCGATAGCGATGACAACCGCTATAACAAGGATAACGATCAATCTGATCAAGAAACGCATTGGCCTGCTCCGCCCATTTTCTTTGCATCGTATGCGCAGCTTGCGTCCCCTGCAATGCTGCTGCGCGTCCCAACGTTTCACAAGCGGGTTTGTTCCTGCTCTTCTCAAAACGCACAAGGGGGTGTAGGGAGCGCGCTATGACACAGAACCCTCCTTCGCTTCGCCCTGATCTTGCACCGTCGGTTAAATTGCCTGACGTCGCGCGTGCCGGTCAGCCCCGTATTGGTATGGTCAGCCTTGGTTGCCCTAAGGCGCTGGTTGATAGCGAACGCATCCTCACGCGACTGCGTGCCGAAGGGTATGGCATTTCGCCTGATTATGCGGGTGCGGACGCTGTCATCGTGAACACATGTGGCTTCCTTGATAGCGCCAAAGCAGAAAGCCTTGATGCGATTGGTGAGGCGCTGCAAGAGAATGGCAAAGTGATCGTGACGGGCTGTTTGGGCGCGGAACCCGACTACATCCGCGAACACCACCCCAACATTCTGGCCGTTACAGGCCCGCATCAATATGAGCAGGTTTTGGACGCGGTTCACACAGCGGTTCCGCCGTCCCCTGATCCCTTTGTTGATCTTTTACCTGCTTCGGGCGTGTCGCTGACGCCGCGCCATTACAGTTATCTCAAGATTTCCGAGGGCTGTAATCACAAGTGTAAGTTTTGCATCATTCCCGACATGCGCGGCCGCCTTGTGTCGCGCCCTGCCCATGCGGTTCTGCGCGAAGCGGAAAAGCTGGTTGAGAGTGGCGTGAAAGAATTGCTGGTGATTTCGCAAGACACATCGGCCTACGGTTTGGATCGCAAGTACGATGTAAATCTGTGGAAAGATGGCGACGTACGCAGCCACATCACCGATCTATCCCGCGAAATGGGTAAGCTGGGTGCATGGGTGCGTCTGCATTACGTCTATCCCTATCCATCCGTGCGTGAATTGATTCCTTTGATGGCTGATCCAGAAAATGGCTTGCTGCCGTATCTGGATATTCCGTTCCAGCACGCACATCCTGATGTGTTGAAACGTATGGCGCGCCCTGCGGCGGGTTCCAAAACGCTCGATGAAATTGCAGCGTGGCGCGCAACCTGTCCTGATATCACTCTGCGTTCGACTTTTATTGTCGGCTATCCGGGTGAAACAGAGGCAGAGTTTCAAACGCTGCTTGATTGGATGGACGAAGCCCAGCTTGATCGTGTGGGATGTTTTCAATACGAGAACGTCGATGGTGCGCGCAGCAACGCGTTGGAAAATCACGTTGCCAGCGAAGTGAAGCAAGACCGCTGGGATCGCTTTATGGAAAAGGCACAAGCTATTTCCGAGGCCAAATTAGAGGCCAAAGTCGGCATGCGCATGGACGTGATAATTGACGAGATTGACGAGGACGCCGCGACCTGTCGAACCAAAGCGGACGCGCCTGAAATTGATGGTAATTTGTTCATTGATGAAGGTTTTAAAAACCTGAACGTTGGTGACATCGTTACGGTAACTGTCGATGAAGCAGGTGAGTACGATCTTTGGGGTGTTTTAGACCGTTAAGGATTCGCTAACCAAACTTGCGTACCCAAATAAGCATGGTTTTACGCATTTTATTCATTTGCCTGTCCGGCACGTTCCTTTTTGCTTGCTCTAGCAAGACAAACGATCCCGTCGTTACGAACACGTGTACGACCGTTGGATGCCCTGGTGTCGCGCTCGTTGAAGAGCCGACAGAAGATGTGGCGACGGTCGTGAGTTTGGCGAGCAGCTTTGGAGAGCTGAGTGGGGACATTACCAGCGTTGCGTTCGATAACGCGTCACAGATTTTCACGATCTCTGCACTGGATTTGAATGCGCAGATGAACCGTTTTGGCACAGCAGATTTTAGGTCAATGTTTGCGATGTGGGACGTCGGGGGCATTCACAACGCGTATTTTGCAGACGGTGAAGGAACGCAGGTTGTCATCTATTCTGGAGGCACCGCAGGAAATGTTTTAGAACCTCGCAAGCTTTGGTCGAACGGGGCCTTCTGAGATGCCACTTATAGGCAGCGCGCAATTTAATGGGGACTATGCGGGATTTACGACTACGCGTCGTATCAATGGCGACGCGCAATTGGATGTGGATTTTGCTGCAAGTACGGTCAGTAGGCGCATTACGAATAGACTATTCAGGCTGAGGCCAGATAATACAGCGGATGTTGTTAACCCGCTTAGTACAATCGTGTTGGAAGAAACCAGCTTGGGCGCGGATGGGTCTTTCCAAGGCGTTACAGGTGGCGGACAGATTGTGAATGGGCAAGTTCTTTGGAACCCTGCAACGGGTAGCTTTGTCGGCCTGATCGGTGGCGCAACAGGGAACGAAGCGGTTGGCACCGTCGCTTTGACTCATCGTTCGCCATCAGGCGGTACATTTGACGAAATCGGCGGCTTCCTTGCGACGCAATAACATTTGCGGATAGCAGTGGTGGAAATGCAAATGGGAGCACGCAGATGAAAGATATCGTTGTTGAAGGTCACAGTTTTCAGATTGTAACAGAACAGACAGGCAATGCATGGCGTGTTGAAGTCGTGAACAGCGTCAAATTAGCGTTCGCCTTTGATCCGACGTTTGAGAGCGAAGAAGACGCGATTGCACATGCAAGTGGGGGACCGCTTTTGGGTGCGTGATGTAGGATTGAATCGGCATCATCCGCCAGAACTGACCTTCGTGCCCGAAAGAGATCGTTTGAATGTCGTCCTTTGAAATTTGGGCGGCATAAAACCAATTGACGGTTTTTGGATGCAGACTGTTGGGGTAAAATTTCCCCCAAGTGATGCGATCTTTGGTGAGGCTCAGCTGAAATTCTTCGTAGGTTTCGCGCAGGATGCAGTCTTGGGGCGTTTCACGTCCTTCGCGACCCCCACTGGGTAAATCCCAAAGCCCCGGGAAAGGAATGCTCGGTTTGTCATCACGCAGATAGGTTAAGAGCGCGCCTTCGCAATGCAGGACAATTTTTGCACCGCCAAAATCGCGCTCTTGTGGTGTCATCCCATCAAGACCTGACCGAACTCTTCACGCAAATTGCGCTTTAGGACCTTGCCTGTTGCATTGCGGGGAAGCGTGTCTGTGAACACAACCATGTCCGGTTTTTGCCAGCTGGCGATCTTGCCATCAAAGAAGGCGATTAGGTCTTCTGGCTTTGGATCCGCACCTATTGCTTTGACGGCAACCAAGATCGGGCGTTCATCCCATTTGGGGTGGGCGGCACCAATAACAGCAGCTTCCAACAAATCGGGATGTGCGACTGCGATGTTTTCAAGCTCAACCGAGCTGATCCATTCGCCGCCTGATTTAATGATGTCTTTGGAGCGGTCACAAATTGTCATGTAGCCGTCTTCATCAATACGCGCGACATCGCCGGTGTCGAACCACCCATCGCGCAGACCGTCGTCTTTTTCCGGGCGGAAATAACCCGACATCACCCAAGGGCCACGCACCAACAGATCACCCTGTGCTGTGTCATCATTGGGCAGTTCGTTGCCTGCATCGTCAACGATTTTCAACTGCATCCCGTAGGGCGGGCGCCCCTGATTTTCGCGTAGTTTGTTTTGGGCCTCAACCGATAGCTTCGCGTGTTTTGCGAGGGGTTGGTTAGAGGTGCCAAGCGGGCTCATCTCGGTCATGCCCCACGCGTGAACCAGATCGACGTTATAGTCATCGCGGAACGTATCAATCATTGAGGGCGGGCAAGCAGAACCACCGACGACTGTGCGCTGTAGACTTTCAAGCGTGCTACCCGTTTCCTTAGCAGCCATCAAAAGACCCTGCCAAATCGTGGGAACACCCAGCGCAATATTCACTTTTTCGGCGTCGATCAGTTTCAATAGACTTGATCCATCAAGTCCCGGACCCGGCATAACCAATTGCGCACCGACCATGGCCGCGGCGTAGGGCGTGCCCCACGCGTTGACGTGGAACATGGGAACGACGGGCAAGATGATGTCACGCGCGGAAAAGCCGATGCAATCGGGAAGGGCAGCTGCAAAGCTGTGAAGCATTGTCGAACGGTGGGAAAACAAAACTCCCTTGGGATTGCCTGTCGTGCCAGAAGTGTAGCACAGGCTGGACGCCGTGTTTTCGTCAAAGTCGGGCCAAGTGTTGTCGTCATCGCCCGTTTCGATCAACTCGTCGTAGAATTGCAGTTCTGGGATGCTTTCTAACGCGGCTTCATCACGTGCGCCCATCAGAACGATTGCTTTCAGCGTGGGCATCTTGTCCTTCAACGCGGCGACAAGCGGCAGGAAGGTCGCGTCGATGAAGATCACTTCGTCTTCTGCGTGGTTCACGATGTAGACAAGTTGTTCGGGAAAAAGACGGGGGTTGATCGTGTGGCAAACGAATTGCCCGCCAGAGACACCAAAGTAGATCTCAAGGTGGCGACGGTTGTTCCATGCGATGGTGGCGCAACGGGCAGATGGAGCGAGGCCCATCTTGGTAAGCGCACTCGCCAGCTTTTTAGAATTGTGATGCACCTCGCCCCAGTTGGAACGCGTCACAGTGCCATTGGTTTCCACGGACGTGATTTCTGTTGCACCGTGATATGTGCCGGCGTGATCAATCAGTGTTGAGATTAGCAAGTGGCCTTGCATCATTTGACCTAGCATATTCGTCCCCTCTCAAGGTTTGGGATCAAAGTGAACGGCACACCGTTTTTGTCAATCGTTTTGCAACGTCATCGGAGGAAGATTTGGGGCCTGTTCAAGATAGGCGTTCACGCAATCCTGTACGCGGCGAAACCGATCACCGCCCAAAAGCGTGCCGCCGTACCAGCGGGTGACGACAATCAGGTGATCTTGCAGCTTCGCGCGCTCTAACATGCGCAGGATTATCACGCCTGCACCACTTTCGCCGTCGTCGTTCTTGATC
This sequence comes from Planktotalea sp., assembly GCF_018607965.1. Classification (GTDB taxonomy): domain Bacteria; phylum Pseudomonadota; class Alphaproteobacteria; order Rhodobacterales; family Rhodobacteraceae; genus Planktotalea. The sequence continues at coordinate 3,279 of NZ_JABBAM010000049.1, read as the reverse complement.
GGCCTGCCATCTGAACACAGCAAGGCCCATGTGTTGTGCGTGGCCTTTGCAAAACGCTTATTGCGCTTGAGCTCTTTGATGAGCGCAAGTGCGTCTGCTTTGGAATGCGCAGGCGCACCGCTGACCGCGTATTTTGAGCCGCGATCTGTGACGACGCTCGCAATTTGGAACATTAGTTCAGTGTGGCGGCTGTTTGGCGAACCGCGTCAATGCGTGCGGCATTGGGTGGGTGTGTACCAAGGAAGGTATTGCCCGGATCTGCGATCTTAGTGAAGAATGCAGAGCCAAGTATAGGATCATATCCTGCCTTATGCGTGATGATCGTACCCAGACGGTCGGCCTCAAGTTCGAAATTTTTAGAGTACCCGCGCGCACCAACAGTTGCGCCGACTTTCTGCGCGGTTTGAATGATTTGCTCACCACCTCCAGTAAGGGCCGCAAGTCCGCCCAAGATCACTGCACCTGTCGTCGCATTACGTTGTTGACGGGCTAGGTGCGCCTCGATGTGGTGGGCGGCTTCGTGCCCCATTACAAAGGCCAGCTCATCTGCGTTCTTTACGGTTGCGATCAGCGGGATGTTGAAGGCCAGAACGGGACGACCCGCTTTGTCGAGGGTTTGGAATGCGTTTGGCGCTTGGCCGGGGCGATCATCAACCACAATATTAAAATCGCAGTTCATATCTGTTGTGCGCGCACGGCATTCGGCCTCTGCAATGGGCTCTACGGTTTGGACAACTCTGACGAATTGGCGTGCCGCTTGCTCTGCGCTCAGTGATGTTGCGGGTGTTGTTGCTTGGGCTGGGGCGGGTGCTGTTTGGGTTGGCGCGCTGGGTGCGCTTGGTTGCGAGGGACCAGTTGAGATACAGGCGCTCAGACTCAGAAAGAGAAGCGGCGCAAGGAGTCGAATTGTCATTTTAATGTCTGCCCAAATGATCATTTTATTGACAATAAGATAGGCGCGCCGGTTTCCTATTACCAGTCACGAATTCGAGGGGCTTGTCATGTGGGCACTGGGTTGCCTAAGCTGATCTCAAACAGGGGGACGACAATGCGTACAGGATTTTTCTGGGACGAAAGCTGCTTTTGGCATTCAGGCGGCAACTACGCCAGCACGTTTCCTGTGGGTGGTTTGGTGCAACCCATGGTGAACGGTGGCCTGCCTGAAAGCCCGGAAAGCAAGCGTCGGTTCAAGAACCTGATGGATATGACGGGGTTGTCCAAGGAATTGGCGATGCGGGGTGCTACACCTGCGACGCGCGAGGATCTGCTGCGTGTTCATCCCGCAAGCTACTTGGATGCGTTTAAGGAAATGTCGGATGCGGGTGGTGGTGAGATTGGATTACGCTGCCCCTTCGGGCCGGGTGGTTATGATATCGCCGCTATGTCTGCGGGATTGGCCAAGGCCGCTTTGGAAGCTGTTCTAAAAGGTGAATTGAAAAACGCCTATTCTTTGTCGCGCCCTCCAGGGCATCATTGCTTGTCAGAGACGCCCATGGGGTTTTGTTTGTTGGCTAATATTCCCGTTGCAATTGAGGCGGCCTTAGCAGGTGGTCTCGCAAAGCGCGTTGCTGTCATTGATTGGGATGTGCACCACGGGAACGGAACCGAAGCGATCTATTATGATCGCTCTGACGTTCTGACAATCTCCATCCATCAAGAGAATAATTTCCCACCTGAAACCAGCGGTTTTAAGGATCGCGGATCTGGTGCTGGCGAGGGGTGCAATCTGAATATTCCGCTGCCGCCTGGTGCTGGACACGCAAGTTATCTTGAAGTGATGGAAGCCATTGTGATCCCGCAAGTCCGCGCGTTCCAGCCCGAGGTGATTGTCATCGCCTGCGGATATGACGCCACTTCGATTGATCCTTTGGCGCGTATGATGGCGACTGCGGATACGTTCCGCCAAATGACACGTCAGGTGATGGCGCTTGCGGATGACGTTTGCGAAGGTCGCCTTATGATGACCCATGAAGGGGGGTATTCTGAAGTCTATGTTCCGTTCTGTGGTCACGCTGTGATGCAAGAGATGAGTGGCAGCGATATTGAAGCGGCTGATCCCATGGAACCCCAAAACCTTATACGCCAACCGGGGCTGCCACATCAGACCTTCGTCAGTGGTGAGATTGCGCTAATGCGGGATGCGCTGGGCCTTTGAGGTTGAATTTGCACCGTTTCGTGATGATGTAGCGCTCAACAACAAGGAGGCGCATGTGCCTGATCCAAATCCAGCCGCCATGGCGTTTATGCTCTCGCGTCGGTCGCGTCCTGCAAAGTCTTTGCAGAGGCCAATTCCCAGCAACGCAGAATTACTGCCGATTTTGACCGCGGCGGGCCGTACCCCAGATCATGGCAAGCTAGAGCCGTGGCGCTTTATCGTACTTCAAAGTGCTGCGATGGATCGTTTGGCAGCGCTTGCGCGCGAGCGTGGTGAAGCGCTTGGGTATGATGGCGAGAAGACAGAAAAAGGCGCTGCACAATTTGTGACGGGTGAATTGGCCGTGGTCGTCGTTGAAGCGCAAAAGCCCTCTGAAAAGGTGCCCGCGATTGAGCAGATCTATTCGGCAGGTGCGGCATGTCTTGCATTGTTGAATGCAGCGCTTGCCAGCGGATGGGGTGCAAACTGGTTGTCTGGTTGGCCATCTCATGATCGTAATTTTGTAGAAACAGGTCTGGGCCTAAGCGCGCAAGAACGTGTTGCCGGCATCATCCATATCGGGACTGAAAAAGCAGCGCCGCCAGAACGTCCGCGCCCAGATTTGGATGCTATTACAACATGGGTGGACGCATGATCCTATCGTCGTTCTTCAAAGCCATCGGTCAAATGGGCGACCCACGATTTCGCCGTGTGCTTTTCCTTGGCGTTACGCTGACGATTGCGTTGCTGGCGGGATTCTACGCGCTGTTCCTAACGACAATGAACGAAGCGATTGATGGCAATCTAAGCCTACCAATTATTGGCGAAGTCACGTGGATCGGTGATTTGCTCGGATGGGGATCGCTCTTCCTCATGCTGTTCTTGTCGATGTTCTTGATGGTTCCCGTTGCCTCTGCGATCACATCGTTGTTCTTGGACGAAGTTGCGTCGGCGGTAGAGGCCAAGCATTTCCCGACACTGCCCCTTGTGAAGAGCGTGCCGTTCTATGAATCGCTGCGGGATACTGTGAATTTCCTCGGCATTTTGATCGGTGCAAATATACTGGCGATTGCACTATATATAATGATGCCATTCGCTGCGATCTTCATCTTTTGGGCGCTGAACGGGTTTTTGCTGGGGCGGGA
>NZ_JABBAM010000038.1 GCF_018607965.1 Planktotalea sp. | reverse complement strand
TGTGCGTCGTTTCTTCGGTTTGGTGTTTGGATTTGCCGCGATCGGCTTGTGGCTCGCACCCGGTGCGAGCGAAACGGCGGATGTGCTTTTACTAAAGACCGGTTTCATCGCGATCCTTTGTTTTTGCTCTATTGCAGCCTTGCTACCGCGCTTTTAAAGCTAGTTTCCCCTTCATTGAAATAAGCTCTGTTCATCAGCGCACACGCGTTGTTGAACAGCCAAGGATTGCGTTGTGTGTTGTAATACCTCCATGTTTGATCCTCTTTAAAATGTCATCTTCACTGGAGTTTTACACATGAAATCAGTTCTTTTCGCTGCCGCACTCGCATTTGCTGGTACAGGCGCAATCGCAGCACCAGAAAAATACTCTTTGGACGCGAGCCACAGCCAAATCGTTTTCACATATAACCACGTGGGTTTTTCAACGACATACGGCATGTTTTCTGGCTTTGCGGGTGAGATCATGTTCGATCAAGAAGATCCCGCAGCGTCTAGCGTGAGCGTCGAAATGCCGGTCAAATCAATGATCACCGGATGGCAAGCGCGCCTTGGTCACTTTATGTCCTCCGATTTCTTTGATGCTGCCGACGACGAAATGGTTTCGTTCACATCCACAACAATCGAAGTTACAGGCGAAAACACAGCCATGATCACAGGCGATCTCATGTTGAACGGCATGACAAAGTCAGTCGTGTTAGACGCAAAGATGAACAAATCTGGTCCAAACCCAGTTATGGGTGGAAAAGAATGGGCGGGCTTTGATGCAACGGCGACCGTTTTACGTTCTGACTTTGGCCTTGGTCTTTATGCACCAGGCATAAGCGACGAAGTGGAAATTATGATTTCTATCGAAGCTGCAAAAGCTGAGTAAGCTTTAACGTTGCTTAAATGAAAGGCCGCTGGGGTGATCCAGCGGCCTTTTTTGTTGGTACGTCTGAGCGGTTGGTTTGCGTTATTCAGCGCGCGTCGCGACGAGATCAATGTTGATAGTGACCCGAAAGGCGAGGGAGCTTTCGTCCGGCATGTTGTCCCCGATGCCAAAATCACGACGATCTAGTTCCAAACGGCCTGTCATCTGCGCAGTGTTGCCATCAATTTTTAGATCAAAGGGCATCACAACAGGGATCGCATTGCCACGAATGCTTAGCGTGCCCTCAGCTGTGTAACCGTCGGCTTGATACATCAATCCAGCGGCGAATTCGGCCGTAGGATGTGCACTTGCATCAAAGAAATCAGGTCCCAAAGCTTGGCCAGTGACGGACCCAAGAGTGAGAGAGCCAATAGCGATCACGGCACGCACCGACCCGTGCGATCCGGGCAATTCTTGTTCTGCATACGTTATGCTGGCGGTCCAATCTTCAAAACTGCCAGCCACGTCTGAGCCGAATTGCGTGATCGACAAGCCCAGCGTGCCACTATCAACCACCCAATCGCTTTGGACGTCTTCCAATGTCGCACTGTGAACAGATTCACCGTGCTCGCTATATATTCCAAATGCGGATCCTACGCCGATCGCCGCGATCCAGACCACGACCGCAACGGTGAGTGGGGCGAATTTATTGCTCGCGTGGGGCGTTCCTGCTTCTGTGAAGCCTGGCAACATGCGGCGCAGTGTGTCGTCTTTATCTACAAAATGATGCTTAAGCGCGCCTGCAATGTGCAAGACGATCGAAATGACCAGCACACGTTCGAATACAATGTGAAGGCCGGCAGTGAAGGCCGCAAGGGTCTCACTTTTCGGAACCAGTGGTAGGTTTTGACCAAAGGGCCACCAAATTGGCGCGAATCCGGATGTGGATGCGTGGTGGATCCAACCTGCGAGGGGCACAAGTAAAAGTGAACCATATAGAAGCCAATGCACGAGCTCTGCGAGGAAACTTTCTGCGCGACGTTCAGGGTGCAAGCCCGCAGGTTTTGGTTGGCTGAGCGCCCATAGGATGCGGGCAAGGGCAACGAAAAAGGCTGTGATGCCCACCGTTTTGTGCATCGAAAAGAGGAAGGCTTTGAATTGGAGCGCTTCGTTCGTGTCATAGGGCAGGCCGTTGGCAATGATGCCCAGCGGGATTGCTGTTAAGATCAAAAGCAATGTCAGCCAGTGGAAGGTTTTTGTGACTGAGCCGTAGCTGCGGACTGTGTTTGTTGCGGACATTCTTGGTGCTCCGTTATGTTTTATGCAAAGATATAACGTTTGGACGTCACTCTTTATTCGCAGGCTACTTGTTTGAATGCGAATGTGCAGTAGCTTTCTGAAAACAACCGCTGTGCGCTGACGCAGGCAGGCTTGCGATACTGTGGCAGCAAAGCTAGACCACAATGAAAGAGTAATCAGGAGTTACGACATGACTAAAGCCTTCGTTTTCCCCGGTCAGGGCGCACAAACCATTGGAATGGGCAAAACTTTGGCTGATGCGTATCCCGCAGCTAAGGCTGTTTTTGACGAGGTGGACGAGGCTTTGGGTGAACGCCTAAGCGCGTTGATTTGGGAAGGCGAGCAAGATGCGCTGACCCTAACACGCAATGCGCAACCTGCTTTGATGGCGACATCCTTGGCAGCGATGCGCGCGTTGGAAGCTGAGGGTGTTTCTGTAAGTGATGCGGCTTACGTTGCAGGCCATTCGCTGGGTGAGTATTCCGCGCTGGCCGCTGCGGGTGCGTTATCGATCGCGGATACAGCGCGTTTGTTGCGTACACGTGGCAGCGCCATGCAAGAGGCTGTTCCTGTAGGTGTTGGTGCGATGGCGGCTTTGCTTGGATTAGATTTTGAAACGGCTCAGGCTGTTGCTGAAGAAGCGGCGCAGGGTGAAGTTTGCCAAGCGGCGAATGACAATGACCCAAGTCAGGTTGTTGTATCGGGACACTTGGGTGCGGTTGAACGTGCTTTGGTTATCGCCAAAGAAAAGGGTGCAAAACGCGCCGTTCTTTTACCGGTCAGCGCGCCGTTCCATTGTGCATTGATGGAACCTGCAGCATGCGTGATGGCAGAAGCGCTAAGTGCGGTGACGTTCAACAGACCTGTTGTTCCTGTCATTGCAAACGTGCGCGCAGAGGCAATCAGCGACCCTGATATGATCCGGTCTTTGCTGGTTGAGCAGGTCACAGGATCCGTGCGCTGGCGCGAAAGCGTTGGTTTTATGGCCACAAAGGGCGTGGACACGATCTGGGAAATTGGTGCTGGCAAAGCGCTGAGTGGTATGATCCGCCGGATTGAAAAGACCATCGCGTGCAGTCCTGTTGGATCCCGCGACGATATCGCAAAATTAGATCGCTAAATTACTCGGCTGCAATTGCAGCGGCATGCGCAGGTCTGATAGGCCTAACAGGGCGTCCCGGTTGTGGCGCTTTGTCATTTCTTAAGCTGATGGGGCGCGCACGCGCTGTTGGTTTAAGATAGGGTCCAGTTTTGGCACGTATTTCTACTAACGTATCGGATTGCATCAATTTTACCAGTGGCAGGCCCGCTTGGGTAAGAGCGGCTTGGATAATAGTCTTTTCGCGTGCGTAAGAGCCAAGCGATTGGTCTTTTGCACAAACATTTAGGGCGACGATACAACGTCCTGCTCTGTCAAACACGCCAAAATCGACGCATTTATCCTGAATGGCTGCAAGGGCGTGCGAGCGTTCAACACCCGAAACATCAAGCCCCAAGCAAGAAGTGCACCAAGAGATGTGCGCGCCATGATCATATAACCTGCGCCAAATTCATTAAGTAAGGCCTGAACCAAAACCCGCATGCGCGCTTCGTCCGGTGTGAGGGCTGTGCGGGGTGTGAAAGTGATCGCACTGACATCTTCAAATTGCTGATCAAGTGAGCGCTTTGTGAGAGCGGGCACGTCTGCTTCAAAGTCGAGCGCGTCACTTAGGCTGTCTTTTTCGAAACTTGCAGGAGCGATTTCTGACGTACTGGCATGATCTGCTTTGCCGACGTGGGGTGCAGGCATAACAAGACTTATATTTTTGATGTTTGCCTTGCGTCGTTTTTTGACCATGCGTTTCAAAAAGAAGAGGCAGACAACGGCTGCCAAGCCATTAAACAAAATTTCAGGATTTTGTTGCATCATCAGGTTCGTTCTAAGCACGGGAATATGCTGCAAAATGATCGAGGGATCAGAGTACTGCGTTGCCGTGTTTTGAAGTGCGCGGGTAAATTGCTCAATCTGTTGCTGGATCATGTCGGGCCTTACTTTGATAGTTTAAATTTTTTTAAAAATATGCAGGACACGTTAAGATTGAAATTTGCCCAAAACAGGGCGGATGTGTGGAGACTTTGTTAATTGAAACTTGGCGAGACTTCGCCGAAAACCCTCACAAAAGACACTTTAGAAACACTCTGTCTATGCAATTTGTATTGAGAATTTATCAATGCGGGTTCACGCTGCTTACAAAATTTGAATTAAAAGGAATTTAGCAAACAAATAGGCGAGCATTTTTATTTGGAGCGGCAGCACTTGGACTATCTGGTTGCAGTGTCTTTCGACGCACGCCCGCGGTTCCTGTTGCTCAAGAAGGTTTTATCGTACGCGAAACACCTGTTGCACAAAACAACATGACAGCGTTTTTGCCTGAGGGCGATACGATCTATATGTCTGGGTCAATCAACGAAGATACGGCGACTGGGTTTGAGGCGGTTCGAGATGCCAATCCTAAGGCCAATCGACTTGTAATCCTGCAGGCGGATGGTCCGTCGGGAAGTCCTGCTGCAATAGAGTTTGGTCGTGCGGTGCGCGCCGCTGGATTTAGAACGCATTTACGCAATGATAGTGTTATCAGTGGTGGTGCGGTTGATGCGTTTCTTGGCGGTACGCAGCGTACAATTGAAGATGGTGCGGTTATCGGCGCTGTGCGCAGTTCAGACGTCGAAGCACACAAGAGTTTCACGACGGACATGGTTGGCGGAGATGGGTATGCGCGTTTTGCCGACGAATTTGGTGGCCGACGTCGCCCTCGGGCCATGACAATCGCTGAAATTGGCGCTATGGGAATCGTGAGTGCCAATGTTGGCAACGTCTTAGAAGAAAACTGACGGTCGCCTCGGCGACGAGGAAGGAAAGACCTACATGTTCGATTTGACAGGTAAATGTGCGCTAATCACAGGCGCGTCTGGTGGTATTGGAGCGGATATCGCACGTGCGTTGCATGGTGCAGGTGCGACGGTTGGATTGTCTGGCACACGTGTTGAGCCTTTAGAAGCGTTGGCTACCGAATTGGGCGAACGCGCGCATGTTTTGCCGTGCAACCTGTCTGATTTGGACGCCGTCGCCGAATTGCCTAAGCAAGCGATTGCAGCGATGGGATCAGTGGACGTGCTGGTGAACAACGCCGGTATAACGCGCGACAATTTGTTCATGCGCATGTCGGACGACGAATGGCAGTCGGTTTTGAACGTGAACCTGACCGCGACGATGAAACTGTGCAAAGGCGTGATGCGGGGCATGATGAAATCGCGTTGGGGGCGGATCGTGAATATTTCGTCCATCGTTGGTGCGACGGGTAATCCGGGGCAGGCGAACTATGCGGCCTCTAAGGCCGGCATGATCGCAATGGGCAAATCCATGGCCTACGAGGTCGCTTCACGCGGAATCACTGTCAACGCGATTGCGCCCGGTTTCATTGAAACCGCGATGACCGAAAAACTAACTGATGATCAAAAGGCCAGAATTCTGGGTCAGGTTCCAGCGGGCCGTATGGGGACACCAAACGAGATCGCGGCCGCTGTGGTCTACTTTGCAAGTCCTGAGGCGTCCTATGTGACGGGAGCGACCCTGCATGTGAACGGCGGAATGGCGATGCTTTAAAGCATTACGCTAGGGCAGGCGATTGTGTTTGCCTTACGCGCCGCTTATGTTATAGGCGGCGCATCATTGGCCTTGAGCGCTTGCACTCGGGGTGGTCTTTCGGGACCTAAAGCTGCCCTAAATGGGCAATATCAAGTGCCCCGATGGGGACAGGCACCAACGGGCCCTTGGCCCAAGATATAAGGATTCGAGATGAGCGACGTATCAGATCGTGTTAAGAAGATCGTAGTTGAGCACCTTGGTGTGGAAGAAGATAAAGTTGTTGAGGGTGCTTCCTTCATCGACGATCTGGGCGCAGACAGCCTCGACACTGTTGAGTTGGTCATGGCGTTCGAAGAAGAGTTCGGCATCGAGATCCCTGATGACGCAGCTGAGAACATCCAGTCCTTCGGCGACGCGGTAAAGTTTATCTCTGAAGCGGCGTAAGCTAGTTTTAAGAGACTAGAATTTAAGAGCGCCCCTAGCGAGTAGATCGCGAGGGGCGTTTTTTTGTTTAAGACGCTAAAATTTCCGACAAATTACACAAAATTTCATACAGTACCGTCGCTGCTGTCAAAGACGTCAAACCACCCAGATCGAAGGGCGGAGATACTTCAACCACGCCTGCTCCACATAGTTCAAGCCGCGCAGACCTCTTATCAACGCGAGTGCTTCGGGCGTTGTTAAACCGCCTATCTCTGGTGTGCCTGTCCCGGGGGCGTAAACGGGATCAAGTGAATCGATATCAAATGTTAAATAAACGGGCATATCGCCGACAAACAAGCGCGCCTCTTGCACGACAGCTTCGATGCCAACGTTCTGAACCTCTTCGATAAACATCACTCGCATACCGTGGTTTTCAGAGTATTCCCAACCTTCGGGCAAATTTTGCGCGCCGCGAATGCCAATCTGAATTGTTTTGGTTGGATCAATCAAACCTTCTTCAGTTGCGCGCCGAAATGGGGACCCATGGTTGAACTTGGAACCTTGGAATTGATCCCATATGTCTGTGTGTGCATCGATGTGGATAAGGGCGACAGGGCCGTTTTTTGCAACGCTGCGCAGGATTGGCAGGCTGATTGAGTGATCGCCGCCAACAGAGAGCGGCATAACATTTGCGTCAGTCATTTGCTTTATGAATGAAGAAATTTCGGCGTGCGTTTTTTCGATATCGAAAACAGAATTGAAATCAATGTCACCTACATCTGCAATCCGCGCGTTTTCATAAGGATTGACTTTTGTCACGTGGTGGGTCGTGCGCATCATGCTTAAGGCATTGCGCACTTCGCGTGTTCCGTGTCGCGCGCCTGCGCGGTTGGTAAGAGCGCCATCATAAGGGATGCCGACGATAACGATATCGAGATTTTGATAGTCACGCGACATGGTTGCACGCAAAAAGCTAGGGATTTGGCTATATCGCGGCGCTATCATATTGGGCGTGCCTGGAAACTTGGGATTGCTCATTGTTTTGGCTTTTTATGTATTAAAATACTCTATGCAGTTATTGGCCTAGTTGAATATTTAAATATAGAATTGCCCAACTGTCGAACGCTTAAAGGCTAGAGTGAATGACTTTGCAAACCCAACGCCCGAACCTCTTGCCCCCATACCCCCATCGCTGGTAAGTGTTCGCCAACAAACACACTATATAGAGGGCAGTCTTATGCGCCGAGTAGTTGTCACAGGTCTTGGATTGGTTACACCGCTTGCTTGCGGTGTTGAGGAAACGTGGGCTCGTATTTTGGATGGCACCTCTGGTGCGGGCCCGATTACGCGCTTTGATGCGTCTCGTGTGAAGACCAAATATGCGTGCGAAGTTCCGCTTGGTGACGGCACGGACGGCACGTTCAATGTAGATGATTGGATGCTTCCTAAAGAGCGTCGCAAGGTTGATGACTTTATCCTTTATGGAATTGCGGCCGCTCAACAAGCCGTTGAGGACGCGGGTTGGACGCCTGAGGATGAAGAGGACAAGCTGCGTACGGGCGTGATGATTGGCTCTGGCATTGGGGGCCTGAATTCCATCGCCGAGACTGCAATTTTGATCCATGAGCGCGGACCTTCGCGTGTTTCGCCGTTCTTTATTCCCGGTGCGTTGATCAACTTGATTTCTGGTCAAGTGGGTATTCGATATGGCTTTAAAGGGCCGAACCACGCTGTTGTGACGGCGTGTTCTACCGGTGCGCATGCGATTGGCGATGCCGCGCGTTTGATTATGACATCAGATGCAGATGTGATGATTGCGGGCGGTGCAGAAGCGTCGATTTCAGAGATTGGTATTGCGGGTTTCAACGCGTGTAAGGCGCTTAGCACGAAGCGGGAAGACGATCCTACAAAGGCGAGCCGTCCTTATGACAATGATCGCGATGGGTTTGTTATGGGTGAGGGCGCTGGTGTCGTTGTTTTGGAAGAATACGAGCACGCTAAGGCGCGCGGCGCGAAGATTTATGCGGAAGTGATTGGTTATGGCCTGTCTGGCGATGCATATCACATCACTGCCCCTAGCGAGAGCGGTGAGGGCGGTGAACGGTCTATGCGTGCGGCCCTCGGTAAGGCAGGGCTTGAGCCGAAAGATATCGATTATATCAACGCACATGGCACTTCGACGATGGCTGATACCATCGAGCTGGGTGCCGTTGAGCGGATGTTGGGTGAGCACGCGAGCAAAGTGACAATGTCGTCGACCAAATCGATGACGGGCCATTTGCTGGGTGCGGCTGGCGCGATTGAAGCGATCTTCTCGATCCTTGCGATCCGCGATCAGATTGCACCGCCTACGATCAACTTGGACAACCCAGCGGTTGAAACAGCTGTTGATCTTGCACCGAATGCGCCTGTGAAGCGTGAAATCAACGTGGCCTTGAGTAATTCGTTTGGTTTCGGCGGTACGAACGCAAGCGTGTTGTTTGGAAAGGTTAGCTAAATGTGGCGCCACATTGCTTCTAACGCGGTGACATTCCTCATCGTCGCGCTTTTCCTATTGGGGGGCGCGATTATTTGGGGGCAGGGTCAGTACCGCAATGCGGGTCCTTTAGAGACAGCTATTTGCCTCAAGGTCGACCGTGGTTCTAACATGAGCAAGGTCAGCGACACTTTGGACGCCCAAGGTGCTGTTTCTAGCCCCGCTGTTTTTCGAATTGGTGCGGATTATGAAGACAAGACGGGTGATCTGAAAGCGGGTAGTTTTCTGGTGCCTGAGGGTGCGTCGATGGAAGAGATCGTTAGCATCATCACACGTGGCGGCGCGAGCAGTTGCGGCACCGAAGTTGTGTTTCGCATTGGCGTAACGCGTGCGACGGTTCAGGTGCGCCAGCTTGATCCAAGCACAAACCGCTTTGTTGTCGAAGCGAGCTTCAATCCTGAGGAAGAAGACGCCCCCGCGCAATACACCGCTGTGCGCAATGAAGCTGATACGCGGTACCGGATTGCTTTGGCTGAAGGTGTGACGAGCTGGCAGGTGGTTGAAGAGTTGAGGTCTGTCGATATTCTTGAAGGGTCTGTTGAGGTTCCCGCCGAAGGGTTGCTTGCCCCTGATAGCTATGAAGTGCGGATCGGGGAAAGCCGTGCGGATCTTATCGGGCGTATGTTGGACGCACAGCAAGAGCGCATTGCACAGGTTTGGGCACAGCGACGCGATGATGTTCCGCTGAAAACGCCAGAAGACATGCTGACGCTTGCGTCTATCATTGAGAAAGAAACCGGTGTTGCCGAAGAGCGGCGTCAAGTGGCGTCAGTGTTTACCAACCGCTTGAACCAAGGCATTCGTCTGCAAACGGACCCAACTGTTATCTACGGCGTCACGCGGGGCGAAGGCGTGTTGGGACGCGGTTTGCGTCAAAGCGAGCTACGTCGTGAAACGCCTTGGAACACCTATGTTATTGATGGTTTGCCACCGACACCGATTGCGAACCCTGGACTTGCGAGCCTGCAGGCTGCGGTGGATCCCGATGAAACGCCGTTCATTTTCTTTGTGGCCGATGGCACTGGTGGTCACGCGTTTGCTGTGACCTTAGCTGAGCATAACGCAAACGTTGCGAAGTGGCGCCAGATTGAGTCGGAACGTGCGAATAACTAACGGGTGAAGTGTCGCGCGGATTGGCATTTTGAAGGTGAGCAGGAGCTGTTTGTTTAGCGGCTTTATAAAGTCTGTTTCGCACTCATTTGGTTGGAGCGTTGTTTCAACCAAGAGGCGATTTCTTTTTCGGGGGCATAGAAAGAACGTCAGATAACGGTTGCTATGTGATGCACGTTTGAAGGGAACTGGTGATTCAAAATTACGCTTAATGCACGCGCTTGTAGTCGTATGATCTTGACTATGAATCTACGATCACCAAAATAGAAAACGGCCGCTTTCGCGACCCTTTTCGACGCAATGCATTGGGTTGCTGGATTGTGCGGCGAACATCCCACGGGCGCGACGTCCGATGCACTAAACTAACCAATAGTAAGTACGCTATTATGGAAGGTCTCTCGTTAATCATCTCCAGCAGCTTGGATTTCCGCATTTGATGAAAATCGACCTTCCATCTTCATTTTTCATGTATTCCGTACCTTTTGGAACAGCAGCGAGGGCAATGCGAATTCCAGTAGGGTTAGAAGAATCTTTAAAAACCGTATCAATATTATCATTGTCGATATCGACCACCTCTCTAGTCCAACCATCGGCGATCAACGTAGCAATTTGCTCATCGCTCAGAGACAAACTACAGTAACAACGGAAGTGTCCCGCAGGTTCGTCTAGGCTACAATTGAGCGGTCAGCACGGCGACACGCAATTCCGGGTGGACCGGTTAGAGCAGGGCGCGAGCCAGTTGTTAGAGGCCGTTCGTATTGAGCCAAATGTGTATCGCCCTGCGCCATATGGGGATGACATTGGGTCTTCGCGCCCCTTTTTGGCTGCTGTGCCAGTGCTGCCGTTCTTCCTTGATCTGCCCTTAATGACAGGAAACGAGGTCGTACATGCGCCCCAAATCGCGGTGACAGCGACCCCTTGGCCTGGTGCTGTGGCGGTCTATGATGCACCACAGGATGCAGACTATGGCTTTAACACTTATGCGCAGGGCCGCTCCACAATCGGTGAAACGCAAACGCCGCTTTGGACAGGCGTTTACGGGCTGATTGATCGCGGCGCGCCGTTGCGCGTGAAGTTGGCTAGTGATCAGCTGGAAGGCATTGCGCGCGAAACCCTGCTGGCTGGCGGTAACTTGGCGGCAATCGGAGATGGTTCGGTGAATAATTGGGAGATATTCCAGTTTCAGCAAGCAGACCTTGTTGCGCCATATACCTATGATCTGAGCCTGCGCTTGCGTGGCCAGTTTGGCACCGATGCATTGGTACCAGACAATTGGCCTGTCGGATCGACATTCGTCTTGCTGAATGGTGTTCCCAACCAG
>NZ_JABBAM010000138.1 GCF_018607965.1 Planktotalea sp. | reverse complement strand
GGAACGGTCGTTCGACGAATTTTCCAAATGTCTCTGTCGTTCCAAGGAACGCAACGTAGGGTTCGCTAAGGTCATACTTTGGCCCCCTAAATTTCAAGCGCGACCCTTCATATTCACATATTTCGTAGTCCAGACCATTTGAACCCGTTCCACCATAGGACATCACTACCCATCTCATAAATCTCACCCAATCCGGACGTTGCATTGATTCCCTAAACAAATTGCTAAAGTGCAAACTTGAGATAAACTTGCTCAAGCCGCTCTTGCAGAGCCACGTTCCGGCGGCCTATTGTCAGACAGATTGATTAGGAGACCCACATGGATATCAAGCACATCGGAGTTGTTGGCGCCGGACAGATGGGTAATGGCATCGCACATGTCTTGGCATTGGCTGGCTATGACGTTTTGCTGAATGATATCAATGGTAAAGCACTAGAAGCCGCAATTGCAAGGATCGATAAAAACATCGAACGCCAAGTGCAAAAAGGTGCGGTCAGTGCCCTTGAAAAGGCCGACGCAATGGCGCGGATCAATACGACGCTTGAGTTAACCGAGCTTGGCCAAACAGATCTCGTGATCGAGGCCGCGACAGAACGCGAAGAAATTAAACATAAAATTTTCGCGGCTCTCATTCCCCACTTGGCAGACCATACGATTCTAACCTCGAACACCTCTTCCATTTCGATCACGCGCCTTGCTGCCGCGACGGATCGCCCCGAACGTTTCATGGGCTTCCATTTTATGAACCCAGTTCCATTGATGCAGCTTGTTGAGCTGATCCGTGGGATTGCGACGGATCAGCCGACCTATGATGCCTGCCTCAAAGTAGTTGAACGCCTTGATAAAACGGCCGCATCCGCTGAAGATTTTCCAGCGTTTATCGTTAACCGCATTCTAATGCCGATGATAAACGAAGCTGTTTACACGCTCTATGAGGGTGTCGGATCTGTTCATTCTATCGATCAATCTTTGAAGCTGGGCGCCAATCATCCAATGGGGCCACTAGAGCTCGCAGATTTCATCGGCCTTGATACGTGTCTTGCGATTATGAATGTTCTGCACGACGGCTTGGCGGACACAAAATACCGCCCTTGCCCGCTTTTGACAAAGTATGTGGAGGCCGGTTGGCTGGGACGCAAAGTCGGTCGTGGATTTTATGACTACCGCGGCGACGTACCGGTCCCAACACGATAGAGCATTACTTTTTACCTAACGCCATCGTGTGATCCCGTAGCCAAGCAACAAAACCTCTCGGATTACTGGACCATTCCTTAAGCGTTTCTTTAGGAATGGGCGCTCCAACGATCGGTTTTTGCGGCTTTCCACAGGCGTGCATGACTTCATGGATCAACAAACCCTGCCGCAACGTCGACGAAATACGGTTCGCAATCTGGTACGTTCGACTGTTTTGCCCCGGGAAGTGGATCGGTACGACCGTCGCGCCTGATCGTTGAATCATCTTCGCCGTGAACGGGTTCCAATTTTTTTCAATCGCGGGGCCAAACCAAGTTTCCGAACAGGCCACGACACCCGATGGGAATAGAACAATCACGCCGCCGTTCGTTAGATAATCCATCGCACGTCGCCGCATATCAAGGCTTTGCTCACGTGCATTTTCTTCATGTGGGAAAGGCACTGGGATCATAAACTCTTCGATTTCGCTGACACCCGTCAGCAAAGACCGCGTCAAAATTTGGTAGTCCGTGCGCACACGTCCGATCAATTCTGCCAAGATCATGCCATCCACCAAACCATGAGGGTGGTTCGCAACAATAATCACAGGGCCCTTGGCTGGAATGTTAGCAATTTGCTCTTGTGGCGTTTGCAGCTCGATTCCCATGTGGCCCAAGGCTTGTGACCAAAAATCTTGACCATCCGCAGCGCCATCGCGTTCGAAACGGCGCACGAGCCGGATCAATGGGATCTTACCAGTAAGCCATTCCATAACGCGAATTGTCATGGATTTCCAAGGGTTTGTGAACGTATTAGCGTAAGACAACTTGCGCTTGTCGTAGGGCGCAGGTTCGCTAGGCCCTACGTTAGATGCCGTCATAGTCGTGGGTGTTTGCGCTCTGTCAACCATGATCAAACCTGTGTTTTACTGTTTTCGTGTATTGCAGTTTGCAGAATTCTAGCAGTCTTCTCCGAAACGGTCAGCAACTAAAGCGTCCAACGCATCGGCAAGTGCAAGTGCATCAGGGCCGCTTGTTACCACGTCAATACTGGTCCCTTTAGACGCAGCCAACATCAAAAGCCCCATTATGCTGTCCCCAAGCGCACTCATGCCGTCGCGGCTAACTTCTGCTGTTGCATCGAACGCCTCCACGACCTCTACCAATTTTGCGGACGCACGCGCATGAAGGCCCTTTTCGTTTATGATTTTAAGGGTCTTATTCACAATCTCAGACATCGATTTTCACCCTTAATTCAAGTATTTGAAATATTCTGGCTGTCAATATACTTACGTCCAGCATCCATCGCAGCCCGTACTGCATCGCCCACCGATAGATTGCGGCTTTTGGCAAGCTTCACGAGCATTGGCAGGTTTGCGCCATAAAGGATGCGACGCCCATCAGGTTGGCATGCGCGCAATGACAGGTTTGAAGGCGAACCGCCAAACATATCGGTTACAACCACGACACCACCACCCACATCCACCGCTTCTGCAGCCGTGCAAATTTCATGCTCTTTGGATTGGCGATCGTGGTCAGATTCGATTGCAATAGCTTGAATGCCAACTTGCACCCCCACAACATGCTCAATCGCAGCGAGATATTCCCGCGCGAGGCCGCCATGTGCTACAATAACAATCCCAATCAAATTCAAAACCTAACGATTAAAGTTCGCATCAAATTGCGCTTGTCACGCGATCCAGCTCTCGGTGCCTACATGACACTTGCCAGCCGGCTTGTGCAAGCACCTGCGCAATTGCTTCCGTCACGACAACAGATCGATGTCGCCCGCCAGTACAACCAAACGCAATAGAAAAATTTGACTTACCTTCTTCAAGGTATGCTGGCAAAAGCGAACCGCACAATGTGCTGACCTGCGTGAAAAACGTGTTATAACGCGGATCTTCACTAACGTACTGCGCTACATCCATGTCGCGCCCAGTTAACGGGCGCAACGCAAGTTCCCAATGTGGGTTGCGCAAAAAACGACAATCCAAAACCATATCTGCAGACCGAGGCAGGCCACGTTTATATGAAAATGAGTGCAAGGACACCGCAAGTCCCTGTTCTCGCTCAAGTGAGAAGAGCGCGGTCATCTCTGCACGCATGTTGTGTGGGCTCAAATCAGAGCTATCAATCAAAATATCGGCGCGCGCGCGCACAACAGCCAGCATTTGTTTTTCACGTGCGATCCCGCGCAGCGGATCCTCAGAACCTGCCATTGGATGACGCCGACGTGTTTCCGAGAAGCGGCGCAACAAAACGTCATCGGAGCAATCGAGGTAGAGCACATCAAAATCAAACGACGTTTGTAAAGACAGTTCGGCGATCGCGTCCATCAGGGCTATTGTCGAAAACTCTCGGTTACGCGTGTCCAACCCAAGCGCCAATGGCCGGTCATGCGCTGGTCCTTGAAGCAACCTCGGCAATAAAGAAAGCGGTAGGTTATCTATCGATTCATAGCCCAAGTCTTCTAGCGCGTTTATCGCTGTGGAACGTCCTGCACCTGACGGCCCTGTGACAAGCACCAAGCGTTGTTTTTCGATTTGCAGTTGCGCACTTGCAGACATTTCTTAAAGACTCATTCAGGTTTCTATGGCGTTCGTAGCCTTAAGATATTGCAAAATCGCAAAAGGCAAAACACCCATCTCGGTTTTGTGAAAAACCCTCACATCAATTCCGCATAACGTTCTAACCTTTTCGACAGGTAAACGTTCCGTTTCCTGAATATCCAGATCAATCACGCATACGACATTCGCTTGATCCTTTGGAATCGACGTCAAAATACCGAATCCACGTGCCTCGATTTGACCTTTGATCGCGCTGGGGCATCGTGCCATCAGCCGGCAATCTTCGGGTGTGATTTCCGTTTGATCGTCTGCAATCAGATCGCAACCAAGCGCCATAAGATGAAGCGCAAGGCTGCTTTTTCCACTGCCAGAAACGCCACAAATTAACGCCGCTTTGCCGTTCCAAGCAATTGTAGTTGCATGGAGATGTGCGCCTTGCATTTCGGATTAAATCGGCAAACCGACAACGAAGCGCGCACCGAGTGGTTCGGACGTAACATCTGCTGCCGTTGGACGGATATTTTCCGCCCAGATCACACCACCATGTGCTTCAACGATCTGCTTGGAAATAGCCAAGCCAAGCCCAGAGTTATTCCCAAATTGTCCCTCCGGACGCTCTGAATAGAAGCGTTTAAAAACTTTGCTCAACGCTTGCTCAGGGATGCCCAGACCGGTGTCTTCAACAACAACAAGCACACGATTTTCACGCTGGCGCGCCCAAACGCGGATCGCATCACCATCTTCACAAAAGCTGGTTGCGTTGGTGATTAGGTTCACACACACCTGCGCTAGACGTCCCTCAAGACCAGAGATCATGATAGGATTGGCGGGCAAATCTGAAATGAATTCGATCCCTTGTTCCTGCGCTTGTTGGCCAAGATATTCAGTCAAATTCCCGACCATGTGTTGCAGATCGAAGGATTCTTTCTCTTCTTTGACCAATTCACTATCAAGTCTGGATGCGTTTGAAATATCACTAACAAGGCGGTCCAAGCGGCGCACGTCATGTTCAATGACTTGCAACAGCTTTTCACGTTGATCGTCCCGCTTAGCCACACGCATTGTACCAACAGCAGAACTTAAAGAAGCCAAGGGGTTTTTAATCTCATGCGCAACATCGGCTGCGAATTGTTCGTTACTGTCAATACGATCATAAAGTGCAGCAACCATGCCGCGCAGCGCACCGGACAGACGTCCAATTTCATCGGGGCGCGCTGTTAGAACGGGAATGCGAATACGCGCAGGGCTGACTTTGCCTCTATCATTGCGTCGTCCGACTTCAGCAGCCATCGCAAGATCAGATAACGGGTTCGAAATTGTTGATGCCAAAACAAGGCTAAGTCCAATGGAAACCAACGTCGCAATCAAGAACATTTGCAACACGCGTTCACGTTCGCTTTTTACAAGCTGGTCAATTTCGCCTGCCGCACTTGCCAAAGCAACTGTACCGACGCTTTGACCGTTAACCATAATAGGAGTTGTAACAGTGAAAATCGCACCGCCCACAGAATTCAAACCCTTACCAACAACCGTTTCGCCACTAGAAGATTGAGCAACCAAATCATTCAACTGCTCTTCAAGGGATGGCACCTGAATGGGTTCGTTGTTGTCGAATGGCGATGTCGTTAAGTCCCAAAAATTGGACAAAGCGTCGACGATAATCGTTGTGCCTCGTTCGGAACCAAGTTCTGCATTTAAGTTCGCTGTGCTGCCAGTCGCATTGGCGACCAACCCGCCTTCGGGCCCAAAAACAAAAACTTGCACAGAGTTGCGAAGATCCAGTGCGCCAAGGGTAGATTTTATGTCTTCATCTGACTCTGCAAGGCCCGACGCGTCATCAATAGCGATCTGAGCTTCGAAAACGTCTGCGACCAGTTCGACTTCACCCACGAGGGATGCAGCACGCTGGGATGCAAGACTGTCGCGCGACGAATTCAGGTAAAGAATTCCTGCCACTAAGATGTTCAGCGCAATCAGATTGAAGGTAATGATCTTGCGAGTCAAAGGAGACCGTTTCAAAGATAACAATCCACGACGCGCGCGCCGATCGCGCGCTTCTTTTTCAACGGTGCTATCTGGCGCGATCCAATCATCGCCCAGAACCACGTCCATCTCTTGGCGCGCTCGTGGAGCGCGCCTAGGCGTTATGCGTTCAACGAGCGCCATTATTCTTCGTTGTACCGGTAGCCAATGCCATACAGTGTCTCGATGGCAGAAAACTCTTCATCCACGGAACGCATCTTCTTGCGCAGGCGCTTGATGTGGCTGTCGATTGTACGGTCATCAACATAAACTTGATCGTCGTACGCGACATCGATCAGTTGATCACGGCTTTTAACAAACCCTGGACGCTGCGCGAGTGCCTGTAGGAGCAAAAATTCTGTTACGGTAAGCGTAACGTCTTTGCCCTTCCATTTCACAGCGTGGCGCAATGGATTCATGACAAGTTCGCCGCGTTCGATCACCTTGTTTTCGCCCGTTTCGGGTACGACGACACCGTCAAGAGTATCCTGACGACGCAAAAGAGCGCGGATACGTTCAACGAGCAAACGCTGGGAAAAAGGTTTCTTTACGTAGTCATCCGCCCCCATACGCAGACCGAGAACCTCATCAATTTCATCGTCTTTAGACGTAAGAAAGATGACTGGCATAGACGTTTTCTGACGCAAGCGTTGCAGCAAGTCCATTCCGTCCATGCGCGACATTTTGATGTCTAGAACAGCCTTATCTGGCAATTTGCGATTGAACGCATCCAGTGCCGTTTGACCATCATTATAAATTTCAACTTCAAAGCCTTCGGCTTCTAGAGTCATCGAGGCCGACGTCAGGATATTACCGTCGTCGTCCACCAACGCAATTTTCGACATGCCTGTTTCCTTCTGTACTGCTCAATTACCAGTTTATTTTTTTCACAATGAATCGCGTGTTTCTCTACACAGATCAATCCCAGACCGCGAATCAGCAGTAAATGTGTGCCTTATTTGGCACCTAAATTAGTTACTTTAAGATCAACACAACCAAAGGCGTTGGCCACTTGATGTGTCACGCCCCACCTAGATCACCCCTGAAAACACGAAACTTTGGATGGTTGCGCTAACTGTGCCAAAGCGTCCTGTTCACGCGATAAATCATCATGTTAAGAACTGATATCGGAGCGCCAAAGTGGTCCCGTCAGCCCGAAAACGCGCTGCGTTTGGCTGTAAGTTAAAGCAGGTCGCGCTACCGCGGCGACAGGAGTTTAATATGACAACTGGACGGGTAAACCCTTCTTTCAAGCTCGAAGATCAAGGCATCACAGAACTTGGATCAGTCTATTATAACCTGATGGAGCCTGCATTGGTCGAGGTTGCGCTGAAAAACGGCGAAGGCGAACTGGGTAACGGTGGAGCGTTCCTTGTGACCACTGGAAAATTTACAGGGCGTTCGCCAAACGACAAACACGTCGTGAAAACACCTGATGTGGCTGACAAAATCTGGTGGGAAAACAACCGCGAAATGTCGATCGAAGGCTTTGATGCGCTGCATACAGACATGCTACAGCACATGAAAGGGCGCGACTACTATGTGCAAGATCTGGTTGGTGGTGCGGACCCCGCGCATTCAATCGATGTGCGTGTTGTCACTGAACTCGCATGGCATGGTCTGTTCATCCGCACGATGCTGCGCCGTCCTGAGCGCGATATCTTGGATGATTTTGTCGCAGACTTTACCGTCATCAACTGCCCAAGCTTTCAGGCAGATCCTGCGCGCCACAACTGTCGCTCTGAAACAGTGATCGCAATGAACTTTGAAAAGAAGTTGATCCTAATCGGCGGAACGGAATATGCGGGCGAGAACAAGAAATCCGTCTTCTCATTGTTGAACTACTTGCTGCCTGAAAAGGGCATCATGCCAATGCATTGTTCAGCGAACCATGCAAAAGGGAATCCAGTCGATACGGCCGTTTTCTTTGGCCTTTCCGGGACGGGCAAGACAACCTTGTCCGCCGATCCTGCGCGCACATTGATTGGCGACGACGAACATGGGTGGTCTGATAAAGGCACGTTCAACTTTGAAGGTGGCTGCTATGCAAAGACCATCAATCTGAACCCAGGAGCCGAACCAGAAATTTACGCGACGACCAGCAAGTTCGGGACTGTGATCGAGAACATGATCTATGATCTTGAGACTAAAGAGCTGGACTTCGACGATGATAGCCTGACCGCTAACATGCGTTGCGCCTACCCGTTACACTATATCTCCAATGCTTCAGACACCGCGCTGGGTGGGCACCCGAAGAATATCATCATGTTAACCTGCGATGCGTTCGGCGTTCTGCCCCCCATTGCGCGCCTCACTCCGGCGCAAGCGATGTATCATTTCCTATCCGGTTTTACCGCGAAGGTTGCGGGCACAGAGCGCGGCGTGACCGAGCCACAGCCAACCTTCTCAACGTGTTTTGGAGCGCCTTTCATGCCACGCCGTCCAGAAGTTTACGGCAACTTGCTGAAAGAAAAGATCGCGGAACATGGCGCAACCTGTTGGCTGGTGAACACGGGCTGGACGGGCGGTGCATACGGGACAGGATCGCGTATGCCGATCCGCGCGACGCGAGCATTGCTAACGGCTGCTTTGGATGGATCGCTCTCAAAGGTGGATTTCCGCAAAGACGCAAACTTTGGATTTGATGTCCCTGTGGAAGCAAACGGCGTGGCAGAAGTTCTTTTGAACCCAAGCCGCACATGGGACGACACCGCAGCTTATGATCGCCAAGCCGCCAAGCTGGTGCAAATGTTTGCAGACAATTTCAAACAATATCTTCCCTATATTGACGACGACGTGAAAGCCGCAGCAATCGGCTAAGCGCTCTCGTATGTCCTGAATTTTTCAAAACGCCCCAAGTTTAAAACTGGGGCGTTTCTTTTTGTGATCCGTGCCTTAAGTTATCGGATATGAAATGGATATTACTTCTTTTGTTCTTGCCAAGCGTGTCACTGGCCCAAGGATTTTCTGGCCTCGGCTCTGATGCGGCAAGCTTTGCTGTACCTGAACGCGGCACGTCCCTTTCCTTTCCCCGCGATCACGGTCCGCACCCAGATTTCAGAATTGAGTGGTGGTATTTAACAGCAAACCTAAGCGCTGAGGATGGAACCCCTTATGGTTTGCAATGGACTTTGTTTCGTTCGGCTCTTGCCCCGAAAGATGCGGCGGGCTGGAACAGTACACAACTTTGGATGGGACACGCTGCGGTCACGACCCCCTTTGCACATTTCGTGACAGAACGCTTAGCGCGCGGAGGCATCGGCCAAGCGGGTGTTTCGATCAAGGACGGGTTCGAAGCATGGATAGACGAATGGCATATGCATGGTACGCAAGATCTGAACACCTTGAAAATGACCGCAAACGGGATTGATTTTTCATACGATATGAATTTGCTGGCCCAAGGCCCTCTCGTCTTGCAGGGCGATGGCGGTTTCTCAGTTAAATCATCGGCAGGTCAGGCCAGTTATTACTATTCGCAACCGTTCTATGAAGTTGAGGGTATTTTGTCGCTACCTGAAGGCAATATCGCTGTCACTGGGGATGCCTGGATGGACCGCGAGTGGTCATCCCAGCCCTTGGCCGCAGATCAAACTGGGTGGAACTGGTTTTCCCTTAGCTTCGATGGCGGCGCGCGCATGATGGGTTTTGTTCTTCGATCGGATGGGGGGGCCGATTACACATCGTCCACTTGGATCGATGCGGACGGAATTTCCTTACCAATGCCAAATGGTGCGTTTCAGGCGAAAGCGTTGGAGTGGTCAGAGGTTGCACAACGTAAGGTTCCAACGACTTGGGCGCTGAGTTTGCCTGATAAGGGTGTTGAGTTAACCGTCAGCGCGCTGAACACGCAAGCATGGATGGAAACGTCAGTGCCATATTGGGAGGGGCCGATTTCGATTGAAGGATCTCATTCCGGGCGCGGTTATCTTGAGATGACAGGATATTAGGGGCTCTGCCCCCGCGCTGTGCGCGCCCCCGGTATATTTTTGGAAAAGGGAAGCTGGGGCGTGATCGCGAGAGTGTGACGATATCGTTGGTGGCACATCTTGGTCTGTACGTGTAGCACATTCACATGAAAACTGATTTCACTTTGACGCGCGATTTAGTGCTGATAGGCGGTGGGCATTCACATGCGCTTTTGCTTAAGATGTGGGCGATGAAGCCTTTGGCAGGCGCGCGTCTGACGTTGATCAACCCCGCGCCCAGCGCACCATATAGCGGGATGCTGCCAGGGTTTGTTGCAGGGCACTATAGCAGCGACGAACTTTATATTGATTTGGTCCGATTGGCGCGCGCGGCAGGTGTGCGGGTTATCTTGGGCAAGGCAAGCCATATTGATCGCGCAAACAAGCACGTGATTATCGAAGGGCGTCCCCCTATCGCATATGATGTTTGTTCCATCGATATTGGGATTACATCTGGAATGCCTGAATTAGAGGGATTTGCAGAATACGCAGTTCCTGCAAAGCCATTGGATGATTTCGCACGCATTTGGGATGGGTTTTGTCACGAAACAGGCCCAGCACAGGTAGCTGTTTTAGGGGCTGGTGTTGCTGGTGCAGAAGTTGCAATGGCGGCAGCGCATCATTTGCGCGCTTTGGGGCGGTCCGCACAAGTGTCGTTGATAGATCGTTCAGAGGCTTTGAGCCGCCTGGGCGATCAGGCACGTCGTAGAGTTCTGACCGCGCTAACCTCCTTGGATGTTGATCTGATAGAGCATGCAAATGTTTTGCGTGTCTGCGCAAATCATGTAGAAATTGAAGGGCGGGAAGAAATTCCATCCGGTTTGACTTTAGGGGCCGCAGGGACGCGTGCGTATGAATGGCTGACCAACTTAGGGCTACCTTTGGAAAACGGTTACGTTCGAGTTCTGCCGACTTTGCAAAGCGAAACTGATCCAAGTATTTTTGCCGTCGGAGATTGCGCACATCTTAGCCATGCACCGCGTCCTAAGGCAGGTGTTTTCGCAGTTCGCGAAGCACCTGTGTTATTCCACAATCTGCGCGCTGCTCTGACGGGCGGGTCGATGAAGGAATACCATCCCCAATCTGACTATCTGAAGTTGATCTCACTCGGGGGGCAAGAAGCCCTTGCTGAAAAGCGGGGCATTGCGCTGTCAGGGCGCATAATGTGGCGCTGGAAGGATCAGATTGATCGCAAATTTATGCGACAGTTTGAGGGTTTGAAGCCTATGGTGGGGGCTGAATTACCGTTTGAGCACACCCTAGGTTTAGAAACACATAGCGGGCCAATTTGTGCGGGCTGTGGTTCAAAGGTTGGCCGCGGCGCTTTGGTGAATGCCGCGTTCGAACACATCGGAGCAGAGCGTACGGACGTTGTTAAAATCCTAGGGGATGATGCTGCACTTTTGCAAATGGGGGATCTGCGTCAGGTCTTGAG
>NZ_JABBAM010000109.1 GCF_018607965.1 Planktotalea sp. | reverse complement strand
CCATCTCTGGATCAAACCAGATCGAAAGCGATCCCCGCTTCTTCAGTGAAAGGTTATACTCTGCCCAATTCCGGGTCTTGTACTTGGTCGGTGTCCAACTGCTCATGTCCCCGAGCTATCACGCTAGATTCACACAGTGAATCCTACAGAGCCCGATTTGTGCAACAAAGCCGTCAACTTTAGTCAGCGCAAAAAGTTGCGCAATATGTTCATTATAAAGGCCAATTCAGCCATTTGACGATCGACGCCCAATTTTACGAGTGTCGTGCGTGCCGTGAATTCGGTAATATGTCCAACTTAGGTACAACGCATGTGTCCCCAAGGGATTATCTGGACCGGCAGCCACAAAATCTGGCCATTCTGGATTGCGCTTCTTCATTGACCGTGTTGGCCGCCACGTTGGACCCTCAACTTTACGAACAATCGTAGTGCGCCCTTTTTTCGTTAAATCAGGTGTAAGGGGGACAGAAGAGGGGAACAAACGATATCCCTGACCGCCTTCTGGCCAGAAATGCAAAGCACGGCTTGAAATATCTACCAAAACTGCGCAATTGTTCAAATTGCTAAAGTAAGGACGCCAATCCAAAGTTCGAAAACTGGAAATGTTACGCCGTACGGCTTGCGTAATATCGCGCTCAATCTCGACGGTGCCTGTGCTTGGCAAAACAGCGTCTTGTGCAAACGTAGGTCCAGCCAGCATCGCGGCCCCTGCTGCACCAATAAATCCGCGCTGATCTAGTCGTTTCTTCACTGGTCCACTCATAGCGTCCGCCAATTCAAACTAACGTCTTTTTCCATCTCTATTATTGCGCGAAAGCCTCACTCGCAATTCAAACGGGCCTTTTTAGGCAAGATGAAACCAATTGTGGGTTTGAGTCGCAACGCATTGAAGAGTAGTCCTAGGCAAATAGTGTTGGGAATACAGACAATGATGCGCATCGGTTTTTTACTTATTTCGGCGACACTCGCCCTTTCCGCATGTGGTGGATCACAAACCAGCACAATTGGTTCTGACGGAAAGCCGCTTCCAAAAGTTTACCGGATCGGTTCAAATGATGCCTCCCAGATTCAATTCCGTATGCTAGATTCGATGAATTCTTTGCGCCAAGCACGCGGTGCTGCACCGTTGCAATTGAACGCACAGCTTAATGCAGCAGCCGCGACGCATTCGCGCGATATGTCGATCCAAAACCGCCCTTGGCATTTCGGATCTGACGGATCCTCACCAATAGATCGTGTACGTCGCGTCGGATACACAGGTCAGCTCAAAGGCGAAAACATCTCTGAAACCTACGAAACAGAGCTCGAAACGCTAGGCGCTTGGATGGAACAACCCAACACACGCAACGTTATCATGGATCCCACATCCACAGATATGGGCTTTTCTTACTTCCAGGAAAGTAACGGCAAGATTTGGTGGACACTGGTCACAGGCGCGCCTGCGAGCTTCGGATCAACCCAAGTCGCATCCGCTAACTAATTACGGATAGATAGAAATCGGTGTGCCATTCTTAACCATGGCATAGATCCGTTCCATTTCTTTGTCCGTCACTGCGATACAACCCGCAGTCCAATCACGCCCGCCTTTTGCAAACATTGGTGGGCGTCCGTGGATAAAGATATCGCGACCCGGTTTAACGCCCGCAGCTTTCGCTTTCACGACATCCTGTGCGTTGGGGTAATTGATCCCAATCGACAGGTGGAATTTCGAATTGGGGTTGCGACGGTCAATGATGTACTCGCCCTCTGGTGTGCGTCCATCACCCTCTTCGCTTTTATGTTCATACGGCGCAAATCCAAGGCCAATGTCATAACTTTTCAACGTCCGTGATCCGCTCATCAGGTGCATCTTGCGCTGACCTTTATACACGATCACGCGCGTCACTCTGGGACCATTGTATCGTTTGAACTTGCTCGCACAGGCGCTCAACGCAAATAGCGCTGCCGTGGAAAGCAAAAGAAAACGTCTATTCATCTAAAATACTGCCCTAAAATACACTGCACTCACAGGTTGCTGCATCTTTAGCCCGTTTCAACCACGACACCAAAGGTTTTCGCTATTTGTGACGTTCTTGTGAATCTGCCTGCTTTTGCAACAACGCTTCAATCGCTTCCAAACGCGCAACCACATCATCGCGGTACGCGTCAGTGCGTTGGACATCCTCTTCTTGATGCGCGTCCTGCATCGAATTCACAATCAAACCAACCAGCAAGTTAACAACCGCAAAAGTCGTCACCAAAATGAACGGCAAGAAGAACGCCCAGGCGTAGGGGAAAACTTCCATCACGGGGCGCACGATGCCCATGGACCAGCTTTCCAGTGTCATAATCTGAAACAACGTATATCCCGATTGCCCAAGTGAACCGAACCATTGCGGGAAATCACTGCCAAACATCTTCGTCGCGATGACAGAGCCAATGTAGAAATGATCGACATCAACAGAAATACACTGCCCATACCAAGAAGCGCCGTGATGAAACCCTCAACCACACGACGCAAACGCAGCGCGGCGGAGATAACGCGCAAGACGCGCAGAATGCGCAGCGCGCGTAGCACAGAAAGACCGCCAGCCGACGGAACCAACGCAATCGCAACAATCGCAAAATCAAACAGGTTCCAACCATTGCGGAAGAACGCAGTCCCACGCGCAATCAGTTTCAGCGCAATCTCGATAACAAAGATCGCAAGGCAGGCATTATCAATCGCAAGGATGATCCCGCCGAACCGGTTCATAATTTCTGGCGATGTCTCAAGACCAAGCGCCACAGCGTTCAACAAGATCACCGCAATGATCGTGTTGCTTACCCACGGCTGATCTAGCCACTTATCCAATTGCTGGCGCATCTTCATTCCCTGCCCAAGAGATTAGCCCTGCATTTAAGAGCGCGAGAACTTCGCTGCAAGTTCAACATGCGAAGACCAGCGGAATTGATCCACAACCTGTATCCAATCAAGGTTGAAACCCGCCTCGATCAGCACCTTGGCATCTCGTGCAAAGGTGACAGGATTACACGACACATAGGCAAGCTGGCCGAGCGCACTTTGTGCAATCTCAGCAACTTGCGCTTCTGCACCTGCGCGGGGTGGATCAAGAACCGCAAAATCGAACTTCTTGAATTCATCCGGCAGCGCAGGACGGCGATATAAATCACGCGCGGTCGCAATGACCTTCTTCAAGCCCTTCGCCATGCGCCAACCATCATCCAACGCTCGGATCATCGCCTTGTCACTTTCCAGCGCCCAAATCTCTGACCGCTCCGCCAAAGGCAACGTAAACGTCCCACTTCCTGAAAACAGATCAATTCCACGCGCGCCATCAACCGCGTCTAGCACAGCGGCCGTTAACGAATCCTGACCATGTTGCGTGGCCTGCAAAAATGCTCCTGGGGGCGGCGTAACCTTGCCAGCGCCGAATCGCTGAAACGGCGGATTACGCATACCGATAACCTCATCATCCCAAACTAACCGCGCAAGTTTGTGCTTTTCCACCAAACCAGACAGCGCGATCGTCAGTTCCTTATCAAGCGGCTTGCCGTCTTTCACAAAAACGTCCAGCCCAACCGTGGAAATCGTCACCGTCACAGCCATCTCGCCCTTGCGCGATCCACCAATCATCGCAAGATCGTCCAGCATTGGACTGACCTCTAGCAACTCTGGCAGCACCAACTGGCAATCAGGAACCGCAATCACGGTATCAGAACCGCGCGCATGAAATCCCCAAAGCGCTCCCTTTTTCGTGCGGCGCACCGCGAACGTCGCGCGACGACGGCTTTGCACAGGCGAGGTAACGATGGGGCGAAACTCAGTCTCTATCCCATGTGCGTCCAGTGCGTTTTTCACGATCTGCTGCTTGAAATCTGCCACGAACGGATCGGCCGCATGCTGCAACTGACATCCACCGCAGCTTTTGTAATGCCGACAAATCGCAGACACGCGCGTTTCAGACGGCTCAATGATCTTCACGTCGCTCAGACGATCCCCATTGCGAATACCCTGCACGCGCTCACCCGGCAAAGTGCGGGGAACAAAAATGGGGCCCTTGGCGATCCCGTCGCCCTGAAACCCTAAACGTTCGATCAAAAATTCATCCATGAAGGCGCTAGTGCCTTATTCCGCGGCTGAACGCACGTCGATAAATCCACCCGACTGTCTGTTCCAATACCGCGCATACAACCCGGCTTGCTGCAACAGCGTGTCATGCGTGCCATCTTCGACGATCTTACCGTCATCAAGCACGATGATCCTGTCCATTTGGCTGAGTGTGGAAAGACGGTGCGCAATCGCCAGAACCGTCTTGCCCACCATCGCGCGCTCAAGGGCGCTCTGGATAGAGGCTTCGACTTCGCTGTCCAGCGCGCTTGTTGCTTCGTCCAGAACAAGGATCGGCGCATCTTTCAAAATTGCACGCGCCAACGCGATCCGCTGGCGTTGACCGCCTGACAGCTTAACACCTCGCTCACCAAGATACGCGTCATAGCCCTTACGCTTGTTGCTATCCCGCAAGTTGGCGATGAAGCCGTGTGCCTCTGCTTGCTCAGCTGCGTGGATCATGTCCGCCTCTGACGCGCTGTGACGACCGTACAAAATGTTTTCACGTGCAGAACGATTGAACATCGCGGTTTCTTGGGTGACCACTCCTATGGCTTGTCTCAAGGACGCTTGAGTGACCGATTCAACGGGTTGCCCGTCAATCAGGATGTGACCCTGTTCCGCATCGTAGAGCCTAAGTAACAATGAAACCAACGTGGACTTTCCAGCACCTGACGCACCCACAATTCCAATTTTTTCACCCGCACCAATGGTTAAATTCAGACCCGTCACGCCACCCAGATCATTGCCGTATTGAAAGCCGACATTCTCGAACGTGATCTCGCCTTTGCCAATCCGCAGCTCAGCCGCATCGCTTGCATCTTCAACCCGATCAGGGTTCGTCAGGGTGCGCATACCGTCCTCAATTTCACCAACGTTCGAATAGATCGCCATCAATGTGAACGACACCCAACCCGTCATCTGGGCGATGCGGATCGACACTGCACCAGCTGCCACAATATCGCCAGGTGTAGCTTGGCCAAACTGCCAGAAATAGATCGACGCGCCCATCAAAAGCACAGGTAGAATTCCCGCAATCACCATCAGACAGAACCGGAAACCAGCAGCGATCCAACCATAGCTAAGGGACTGCGTGCGAAACTTGCTCATGGCTTGCAGTGCGACTTCATCTTCATGCGCATCATGCGCGAACAGCTTTACCGTTTTTATGTTGGTAATCGTATCAACCAACTGCCCTGACACCATCGCACGCGCACCTGCACGCGTTGCAGCACGCGCACGGATACGTGGCAAGAACCAACCGATCAGCGCGAAATAGGCGATCAGCCAGAACACGAACACGACCGCAATGCGCCAATCAATTGCCGTCAACAACGCCAAGCTGCCCAGCAACGACGCAAGCGCGAACGCAACAACGTTGATCGATTCTGACACAACATCTGTCACAGCCCGCGCCGTTTGCATCTGCTTTTGCGCAATGCGACCCGCAAAATCGTCATCGAAAAAGCTAACGGATTGGCCAAGTGACCAGCGATGCAAGCGCGATTGAACCAGCGTGGAAATATTGGGCATGACAACAATGTGGTTCGCGCCAGAGGACAGCGCAAACATCACAGGGCGCAGGATGACGAAAAAGCCAATCGCAAGGGCGATCATCGCAACATTAGTCGGCGTGTAGAAATTTTCAGGGCTAGATCCAACAACTGCATCAACGACAAGACCCAAGATGTATGCCGTTCCCGCTTCCATCGCGCCAGCGCCGGCGGAGAGCAAAGCAGCTAACATCAACGCAGGCCATGCGCTGGCCAAGCACCAACCGATGAATGCCGTTAGCGTTCTAGGGGGCAGTCCATCCGCAGGGCGAAACGCTTCGATCCAATTTTCAATATTTTTCATGTGTCCTCAGCGTTCAAAAATCCACCAGACTGACGCGCCCAGAAATCAGCATATAGCCCACCTTGCGTCAAAAGCGCGTCGTGGCTGCCGTCCTCAACAATTTTGCCATGGTCGAGCACAAGAATGCGATCCATCTGCGCAATGGTAGACAGACGATGCGCAATCGCGATCACGGATTTACCCGCCATCATTTTGTAAAGCGTCTCTTGAATGGCGGCCTCAACCTCACTGTCGAGCGCACTTGTCGCTTCGTCCAAAAGCAGGATCGGCGCATCCTTCAGAATGACCCGCGCAAGGGTGATCCGCTGGCGCTGACCACCTGATAATTTCACGCCACGTTCACCAACTTGGGCGTCGTATCCCTCGCGTCCCTCAGCATCGGCCAGACCAAGAATGAACTCATGCGCTTCCGACTTCTTGGCCGCGGCGATCACCTCTTCGTCGGTTGCGTCAGGACGACCATAACGGATGTTGTCACGCACCGAGCGATGCAACAGAGAACTGTCTTGTTGCACCATCCCGATCAGCGCGCGCAGGCTGTCTTGGGTCACCTCAGAAATGTCTTGGCCATCGATCAGGATGCGCCCCCCGTCGGCATCGTAAAAGCGTAGCAGCAGCTTGACCAACGTACTCTTTCCTGCACCAGATCGACCGATCAAACCAATCTTCTGGCCTGGCTCGATACGTAACGAAACAGATTCTAAACCGCCCGTTTGTCTCCCATAGTGATGCGTCAACGCTTCTGCTTCGATCAGACCTTCGCGGAATTCCAACGCCTTTGCACCAGCACCATCAACCAGATCAATCGGCTGCGCAATCGTTTCCATTCCTTCCTTCACAACACCAAGTTGACGGAAGAAACTGGTCAGCGCCCACATGATCCAAGCGGTCATCGCATTAAGGCGCAAGACAAGCGCGGTGGTCGCCGCAACAACTCCAACCGATGCCTCGCCTTGCGTCCAAAGCCAAACGGAACCACCCACAACACCGATGATCAGAACGCCGTTCAGCATCACCAGAACGAAGTCCATAACGGTGAATATGCGCATCTCTGCTTGGAAAGTTGCGCGTGCGTTTTCGATGGCGTCTTTCGCGTAGTCTAGCTCTTGTGGACCGTGCGAAAACATCTTGACCGAATGGATGTTCGTGTAGGCGTCCACAACGCGCCCAGTCACTGTGGACCGCGCATCAGAGGACGCTTGCGATGCTGGGCCAACGCGCTTGACCGTCCACACAACCAAGCAAAAATATAGGCCCAACCAAATAATCAAAGGCACTGCCAACCGCGGGTCCGCATTGGCGAGCAAGAACGCAGAACCAATGACGTAGGCCAGCGAAAACGTGATCGCATCAAACACTTGGAACACCGCTTCACCCGCTGCGGGCGGCGTTTGCATAATACGGTTTGCGATGCGGCCCGCAAAATCATTCTCAAACCATCCCACCGATTGACGCAGTACATGTTTGTGCGCTCGCCAGCGGATCAACGTCCCAAAGTTCGGCAAGATCGTATTGTTCAAAAGCGCCACATCGATGAATTGCAGAGCAGGGCGTACAAACAAAATGAACAGCGCCACGTAGATGAATTCACGACCATACGTTTGCCAAACCAACGCAGGATCGCCCTGCAAAATGTCCACAACGCGGCCCATGTAAGCGATCAGCCAAATCTCAACCACCGCGACCACGATCGACATAATACCCGTAGCCCAAAACACGCGTTTAAAGGGCTGTGAATAGTTCATCATAAACGGCCACAGCTTTTGCGGCGGCGTGTCCGTTTCTGAATAATCTATATATGGATCTACAAGGCGTTCAAAAAATCGCAGCATCGTAATCTACTTTCAATAGCTTTGGGGTTAAGCTAAGATCATGAGCGAAAAAGCAGCTAGGGCCAAGGCCATCGCGCGCATGAAAACGTGCCGCGCGACGTCAGAGGTTAAGAGAAACGTTAGAAGTGTGCCCGCAAAGGTCCAAAACATGCAGACAAAAAAGTTAATGCCCGAAAATGCGCTGCCCACTCTAAGTGCCTCACCGATTGGCGTTAACCCCGCAGAATATGCAGAAACAGCCGCCAAAGCGATCGCCCAAATTTTTGGATTTACCCACTGAAACAGCACCGCCTGAACAAAGGTCATCGGCGCAGCAGGCTTGCTAGCTAAGGAAGGCGTGGCGGTCCATAATCCCCATGCCATCCAAAGGATCCAAAGTGCCGCGAGGACTTTCAGCACAATAATCAGCTTTGGTAGTGCGAGCAAAATTGCCCCTAGTCCGAACGCCGTCAGTCCCGCCGTTATCCCCACACCCACCGCGACGCCCAGCACGTGTGGGACAGTGCGCTTGAACCCGAACATTGCCCCTGATGCCGTCAGCAAAATTATATTCGGACCGGGTGGAAATAGGCCAAGGAAAACGAAGACATATAGCGGATCAAGTAACATGGTTACGATAGCAATTCATCGCGGGATAAAATAAAATTCGACGCTATCCAGCGTGCCTCAAGTGACCTGAGCTTTCCCCCTAGTTCCCGACCTGAAAGCGGTTTTAGATCTTTCGCATTGATTGGAAAAACTTGCGTTTCCCCTTTATTAGTCTCTTCGAATTGCGCCCGACCTACAGTGCTTTCCAAAAGTGCCGCGCGTAGCACCAATATATCTTTGGCAAGTCCCGCTCCATGTTGATAGCCCAAGTGAATTGCCGACTTCAGTGAGCCAACCTCGTCACGCAGAACCGTCCAGCGTTTTGTGTCAGATTTGCTCAGGCGCTGGCCTTTGGCTGCACTCACGTCAGACAACACAGCGAACCGACGCATTGCATTCGGCTGCATGTCCCACATCTGTTCATGATGCACCAAAGGGGCCAAAGCCCGATCATCTGCACCCTCCAGCACCGTATTCAACACGCCTGAACTACGCATCGCAGCAACCGCAGGTGCCGGATCAACTGCCGCCAACAACTTTGTCAGCTCCGCACTCACGCGTTCGCGCGACAATCCAGTCAGCCCATCCAAATTTTCCGCGACTGCTGCTAGCCCCCCCTCATCAATGCCCAACGTTGGATCTCCGTACCAAGCCGTGAAGCGGAAAAACCTAAGACTGCGCAGATAGTCTTCGCGTATGCGCGCATTGGGATCACCAATAAAGCGCAGATGCTGCGATTTTAGATCTGATAGACCATCAAGCGGATCAAGCACGCTGCCATCAGGGCGCGCATAGATCGCATTCATGGTAAAATCCCGACGTGCCGCGTCTTCCTCCACGCTCTTGGAAAAGCGAACCTTGGCGTGGCGTCCATCCGTTTCAATATCACTTCGAAACGTCGTTATTTCATGCGGAATTCCTCCCGCCACCAGCGTTATCGTGCCGTGTTCGATGCCCGTTGGAATCGCCTTGATCTGCGCAAGCCCAGCACATCGAAGAATGTCATCTGGCGTCGCGTCAGTTGCGATATCGACATCAGAAACTGGCACGCCAAGCAGCGCGTTGCGCACGCACCCTCCTACAAAAAGGGCTTGATAGCCCTCATTTGTTAACGCTGCACAGACACGTTGCGTCGCAGGGTCAGCAATCCAAGGGCCAGTGACCATCATTACGTTGCCAACGTATCAGCGAACGCGCGCAACATTCGCGCTGTTGCACCCCAGATATAATAAGGTCCGTAGGGCACAACATAATAATAGCGCCGTTTACCACGCCAGCGTCGTGATTGAATTTCAAAATTCTTGTTGTCCGCGAGGAAGGTCAATGGAACGCTAAACACCTCGGCTACCTCACCAGATTCTGGGCAAACATCAAAATCAGTCCGCAAAACACCAACAATAGGGGTGACGACAAAGCCGGTCACAGTTTCATGCGAGGCCATGCTGCCCAAAATTTCAACACATTCGCGAGGCAGGCCGATCTCTTCCTCAGCCTCGCGAAGCGCTGTTTCAATCAAAGTTGAATCGCCATCATCTTGCTTGCCACCTGGAAACGCTATCTGGCCAGGATGATGTTTTAGCGCGCTGGATCGCATCGTTAGAATGACATGCCATTCATCATTTTGCCAAATCAGTGGAACAAGCACTGCTGCCGACCGCAATATGCGGCCCGACGGAAGGGTAATTTCAGGATTCAAATCAAAGTCAGACGAGGGTGCACCGCCCCCCGTCAAACTACGTTTTATATGGTCGATTGTGTTAGGCATTTGCCTCAAAACCCACACTCGCAGGGTCTAGATCAAAGTGCGAACCACAGAATTGACAGTCCGCCGTAACGCGCCCTTCGTCCGTGGTCATCGTTTGGATGTCTTTTGCCGAATAGATCGAAAGACTTTGACGCACGCGTTCTTCAGAACAAGTACAGCCGAATCGAACCGGCTGGGCCTCATAAACACGGGGCGCTTCTTCGTTGAATAAACGGAGCAAAAGCATATCAGGGGCAATGCTAGGCCCGATCAATTCTAACTCTTCCACAGTGTCGAGCAAAATGTTCGCACGGGTCCA
The DNA here is from genome assembly GCF_018607965.1 of Planktotalea sp. Classification (GTDB taxonomy): domain Bacteria; phylum Pseudomonadota; class Alphaproteobacteria; order Rhodobacterales; family Rhodobacteraceae; genus Planktotalea. The sequence goes on along the minus strand of NZ_JABBAM010000109.1, from coordinate 46,655 downwards.
GTTTTCACCATCGTCACCACCAGCCACGACATCGTTCGCGGTTAACACTCCGCCCTCGCCGCTTGCGTCAGAAACAAATGGCGATGCTTTGGGCATGTGCTGCAACATGACACCACCCGCACGCCAATGCGGGCCTTCGGTTTCTGTGGAAAGGCCAAAACTCAGCTCAAACCGTGTTGGGATTTGCTCTGACTGTGCAAAATATGCCTCTGCACAATCGGACAATGAACCACCTGCGATTGGCGTAATTCCCTGATAGGGTGTCATGTCTTCGCCTTGGTTAATCAGAACAGCAAAATATCCCTCGCCAAGTTGCTCAAACGGAGCAGCATCCGTTATCCGGTCAGCATCATAGCTGGCATAGGCGCGGATACGTGCGGGCTCACCGTCTTCGGTTGGACCATAATAATCCGTCGCGATCATGCGAACAGCACCTTTGGACTGAACCTGCAAAGACAGCTTCCAACGCAACTTGATTGTTTGACCAATCAACGCCGTCAACACAGCCATTTCCGCAACAAGCGCTTCAACGGCTGGCGGATAGTTGTGTTGCTTTAGAATGCCATCCAAAACACCGTCTAGCCGCGCGACACGGCCACGAATATCCGAAGCATCCAATTGAAAGGGCAGAACTGAATCGTCCCAAGTGATTTTTTGTCCTAGTGACATCGGCTTTCCTTATACGCAGGCTGTGGGCATACAGCGCATATATAAGCGCGGCAAGCTTCGGTCCAAGGGCAAGCATATGATGAAACGTTTTGGTACGGCACCCAAAAGAGGAATTCAGTATCGTACACGCCTCGGCGCTTACGCAATTCTTGTTAGAGACGGTCAGGTCTTGCTGACATTTCAAGAAGAACCAGAGCCGGAATTTCAGATACCTGGCGGCGGGATAGATCCCGGCGAAAGCATGGTTCCAGCCCTGAGGCGTGAAGTTTTCGAAGAAACTGGCTGGTCCATAGGGTCGCCTTTAAGGATAGGCGCGTTCCGCTGTTTCGTTTTCTTGCCCGAATATGACATGTGGGCTGACAAAATTTGCCATGTTTTCCTAGCAAGACCTGCAATGCGCATCAGTGCGCCAACAGAACAAGGGCATCACTGTCATTGGGTTTCTCCTGACATGGCGCCTACTCTTGTCGAAAGCCTCGGTGCTAAGCATTTCTTGCGCAAAACACTACATCAATTATCCTGAGGGTTATTTTCATATAGAACCGCGGATAGATCATCAGGAAAGTGCGATTCTTCTGCGTGTTCTGATAGGATCCAAACAAGCGCTTCCAGCAGTTGAGGCCCGCGCATTCCATTGAGATCGCGGATCATTCTCTCTAAACCCACCTCCCCTAACATATTGTCATTCATGTCAGGGCATTCTGTAATCCCATCAGACGCCAGAATAAGCTGATCACCTTTTTCCAGCTTTATCCGAAACTCTTCAAACTCAGCTTCAGCAAAAAGACCTACGGGTAGGCCACCTGTTCCACTTTGCTCAATTTTTCCATTTGACCGCCGTACCAATGGATGTGGGTGCCCCGCTTGGCACAGGGTTACATAACCTGTCTCCATATCTGCAAGCACCAAAATTACTGTGAAATAGTGATCTGTTTCCATCTCTTCCAGCACGATTCGATTAAGATCTGTCACAACATCAGACAATGCTCGGGCTTTGATTTCCTCGTCCAAGCCCTTTATTAAAGCAATGTTTTGCTCTGGCGAAGGCGACGTTAGATATCCTGCCAAACGCGCTGTCATTAGTGCTGAACTTACCCCATGCCCAGATACATCAATCGCAAAGATACCGACCTCGGCCTTTGAAACGGGGAAATAACCGACCAGATCACCGCCAACATGACCCGCAGGCATAAGCACAAACGAAAGCGCAGCATGCTCAAAGCTTCTAAACTTCTCTCTGACCAATGATTGTTGTAATTTCTTTGCTTCGATCAAATCTTGATTGAGTGAATCGTGCACAACACGAAGCTGTTCCAACGTTTCGGAAACAATTTTGGTCTGTTTGGTCAACGCCCTTTGCATCTGAATTATGCGTTCACCTGCTGCCAAACGCGCACGAAGTTCTAGCACGCTTACAGGCTTTGTTAGAAAGTCATCGGCACCACCTTGCAAGCCCTGCGCGACTTCATTTTTGGCGCTCTTCGACGTCAGCAAAATAAAGTAGCCATACCCGTCTCGCGGCAGCGATTTGAAGGCTTGGCAAAACTCCAAACCGTCCATCCCAGGCATCATCCAATCACTCAACACCATATCGGGCGGCCAATCAGCACAAATATCCAATGCCGCTTGGCCAAAATCAGCCTCACGCACTTCATAACCCATGCTTTTTAACGACACAGACAGAATGCGCCTTTGAAGGCGGCTATCATCCACAATCAATACCTTGATGTATCGCAAGCGTTCTTGCGCAAGGTTCGGACCATTTATTTCTTGAATCGCACCCACAAAGATTCCCTTCGATGGACTGGGTACGGTGCAAAACCTAAGGAATTCTAAAAATTCAAATTGAATATAAAAGTTGACCAAGAACCAAGAACAACAACCGCTTATTTACCTTTGCGACGTTACCTATTGAAAAGGAGGCCACATGATAAACTGGGCAAGAATAATCGAGGTGAGTGAAGAAATTGGATTGGACGACTTCGATGAGGTTGTCGAATTATTTCTCATCGAAGTAGAAAAGCGTTTGGCGATTTTGCTCTCTAAAGAAGATCATAAAAGCGTCGAGGAAGATTTGCATTTTTTAAAGGGTAGTGCCTTGAATCTGGGGTTCAGTGACCTCGCAGCAATTTGTCACGAAGGTGAAGGGCGCGCGGCAAAGGGTGAATCTGTGATTGATCGCCACTATATTATAAGCGTCTACAACTCTTCAAAAGCAGAGTTTTTAGAGAGTTTGGCAGGAAAAATTGCCGCCTAGTTTAAACAAATTTGTACATTTCGTTTAATTTTCCGGTCTTGGATTCGCGAAGAAATTTCCGACGCAAACCCTTCATACCTCCAATCCAACCCTTATGATCCACTCCCTTTGCCTTGCAGTAGTCCAACACTTGCGGATGAGGTAGGATCAAAAAATCTTTAGCCTCTATGCCCGCAACAATAACATGCGCCGCTTCAGATGCAGAAATGAGTGATCCGACAACATCAGTTTTGTCAGACATTTCAAGAAGGGGAGTGGCCACGTACTGAGGGCAAACAACGGATACATCTATGCCGTCATCATTATGTGTGATGGCCAAAGACTCGGCAAAACTTACAGCTGCATGTTTGGTCGCAGAATAAGCCGCATCACCAATTTGATTAAGCAGGCCGGCTGCAGAGGCAACATTTACCAAATGCCCATGACCCCGTTCGATCATTTTGGGAAGCAAAGCCCGCGCGGCATAAACATGCGCCATCACATGCACCTCCCAATTCATTTGCCAATCATCGTTAATCGCTGATGCCGCATGGCTGGGTTCAGGTCGCGCCAAACCAGCGTTCGAGATGAAAATATCGACCGGGCCAAGCTTTGATTCAACGTCATCAATCAAGCGAGCAATATCACTTTCTTTTCTAACATCGCATTGAACTGCCATAGCCCCAATTGTTTGCGCCACCGAATTAGCCGCTTCACCGTTCAAGTCCGCAACACAAACCTTCGCACCTTGCTGGGAATAAACGCGTGCGATCGCGGCACCGATACCACTACCTGCACCCGTAATTATGACAGTTTTTTCAGTGGGCATGGGGCTTCCTTAAATCAAGAATTGTGCAAGAATTTCATCGTTTGTTATGTCCGTATGGTTGAACCCAGCAGCCGTGAGCCGCACTAGCAATACATCGAAATTCTCGGCCTCTTTGGTCTCTAGGCCGATCAAGACAGACCCAAAATTTCGTGCTGATTTCTTAAGGTATTCAAAGCGGCTAATATCATCATCTGGGCCAAGCATCCCCAAAAATTCTTTCAACGCCCCTGGTCGCTGCGGCATGCGCAGAACAAAATACTTCTTCAATCCAGCGAACCTTTGTGCGCGCTCTTTCACTTCAGGCAGACGTTCAAAATCAAAATTCCCACCAGAGGCAACGCACACGATCTGCTTACCTGCGATCTCGTCACGCAAGTCCTTTAATGCGTCCAGCGCAAGCGCGCCTGCTGGTTCAAGAACAATCCCTTCTATATTTAGCATCTCAAGCATTGTCGTACACACACGATCTTCGTTGATCTGAAGTGTGTCTTTCAATTCGACCCCCTTTAATCGTTCAAAGGTACGGGCACCGATTTGTCCAACCGCGGCACCATCTGCAAACGTATCAACGCGCGGCAATGAAACAGGTTTCCCCGCCTGCAACGCAGCGAAAAGACAAGCACCGCCCATGGGTTCAACAAAACTCATAGCAGTGCGATCATCTGCGTAACTGCGCACACCCGCCGACAAACCGCCGCCACCGACAGGCAAAACAATGCGATCTGGCATACCGCCAAGCTGTGCTTCAATCTCAACTGCGACTGTCGCTTGCCCCTCGATCACATCTTCGTCGTCGAAAGGGGATAGAAAATGACCGCCGACACCGCTGCAATATGTCTGCGCCGCGCGCAAGGTGTCATCGAAATAATCGCCCACTAGTCGAATTTCGATATGCTCACCGCCAAAAATACGCGTTTTATCAATTTTCTGCTGCGGCGTGGTCACCGGCATAAAAATGGTGCCTGTCACCTGAAAGTGCTTGCACATATATGCAACGCCTTGCGCATGATTTCCCGCACTCGCACAGACGAAATGACCTTTCTCAGGATTTGCGCTCAGCACCTTACGCATCGCATTGAAGGCACCGCGAATTTTATAGGATCGCACTGGTGACAGATCCTCGCGCTTCAGCCAAATATCTGCACCGTACGTTTCGGACAAATGGACATTGCGCTGCAAAGGCGTAGGCGCAAGAACACCGCGAATTGCGTGCTCAGCGAGGATGGCTCTATCTTGAAAACTGGTCATTCTTTGTGTTTGACGCAGCAAAGACGGGCATTCAAGGGATATACGCGATACGTCGTCTTGAAGCGCCTTTGAAAAAACGGTATCGCCCGCCTAAATTCTCTTGAAAGGAACCCGCGATGACTGCGCCTAAAAAAGTCGTTTTGGCCTATTCCGGCGGCCTCGACACGTCGATCATCTTGAAGTGGCTTGAAATTGAATACGGTTGTGAGGTCGTCACATTCACCGCCGATTTGGGCCAAGGCGAAGAGCTGGAGCCAGCCCGCGCCAAAGCCGAATTGATGGGTGTTAAAGACATCTACATCGAAGACGTGCGGGAAGAATTCGTGCGCGACTTCGTATTCCCGATGTTCCGCGCAAACGCTGTTTATGAAGGCTTGTATCTGCTCGGCACATCCATCGCGCGCCCTCTGATTTCCAAGCGCTTGATCAAGATCGCGGAAGAGGTTGGCGCCGACGCAATTGCGCATGGTGCGACTGGCAAAGGCAACGATCAGGTTCGTTTCGAATTGGCCGCATACGCGCTGAACCCAGACATCAAGGTGATCGCACCTTGGCGTGAATGGGATTTGACCAGCCGGACTAAGCTGATCGATTTCGCAGAAAAGCATCAGATCCCAATCGCAAAAGACAAGCGCGGCGAAGCGCCGTTCTCTGTTGACGCGAACCTGTTGCACACTTCGTCCGAGGGCAAAGTTCTGGAAGATCCAGCAGTCGACGCACCCGATTACGTGTATCAGCGCACCGTCAGTCCGGAAGACGCGCCAAACGAAGCCGAATTCATCGAGATCGGTTTCGAACAGGGCGACGCGGTTTCCATCAACGGCGAAGCAATGAGCCCCGCAACCGTTCTAACCAAGCTGAATGAACTTGGTGGCAAGCACGGTATCGGGCGCCTTGATCTGGTTGAGGGCCGTTTTGTTGGCATGAAATCACGTGGCATTTACGAAACGCCAGGCGGCACAATCCTGCTAGAGGCGCATCGCGGAATTGAGCAAATCACGCTTGATCGTGGCGCGGGCCATCTGAAGGATGAGCTGATGCCACGCTATGCAGAGCTGATCTACAATGGTTTCTGGTTCAGCCCTGAACGCGAAATGCTGCAAGCCGCGATTGACCACAGTCAAAAGCATGTGACAGGAACTGTGCGTTTGAAACTGTACAAAGGCTCTGCGCGCACCGTGGGCCGCTGGTCAGATCACAGCCTGTATTCAGAGGCACATGTGACGTTTGAAGATGACGCAGGCGCGTACGATCAGACGGATGCAGCGGGCTTTATTCAGCTGAATGCGTTGCGCCTAAAGCTGCTTGCAGCACGCGAGCGCCGCCTCAAAAAGTAGGCTCTAAATTGAGAGTTTATGCGCTGCCAGTTCTTCGTAAATTGGCAGCGCTTTTTCATTCAGGGCTGCAAGTTCGCCGTTGAGAACAGGTAGATCACCCTCACCTCCAGAAAATCCAGTTGATCGGTGAACCGCGTCGTACCAGTGGCTTGCCCACACGCCATCAAACGCTTTCGGCCCAGCGGGCCATGACAGCATCGCTGGGTCCTACTCAAGTCCAATCGCATCACATAGGTCGCGCAGCTCTGCTTCAGGATCCGCGCGCACATCCGCGGAATCGATAACGATTGGCGTTTGGTCAAGCGATTTAACATACTCGAACAGCTCTAGCTGCTGTGCAAATCCGATGTCCGCCAAGGTCAGTGCATCATGCTTATTCGCCTAACTGGCGAGGACACGGGACGGGTGACGGATCAGAAAAACGTTCGTCGCCTCTTTCATCCAATCGCGCGAAATACCGGACACCATGTGTTGATTCATGTGCTTTTGGTAAGAGTGCGGCGTCTCTTTCGACTGCAATAGATCAGCGACCGCCACCTCTGGATCAGTCGATTGGGACGCAATAACAGCGTAGCGCATTGGGTGATCAAATCCGGTCTTCGCAAGGTAGGTCGCATAGAAGGGTTTATCCACAGCCGTGACATCAGCACGATTCGCAAAGCTATACATCAGCGCAGTTGATAGATTTCGCGGGCCCGACCACATCGCGATTTTCATGAACCGCTCTCCTTGGTTAAACGAATGCTAAGCACTGAAACACTTCGCGCCAATAGGTAAATTCAACTCACCAAGCCGTGACATTCAATGACACACGATTGCTTGCCTCGCCTTCATAGCGCACTCATATCGCAAAGGAGACCACACATGTTTCAACTTAAGCAGATTAAACCCGCCCTCCTCGCAGGCCTTATGGCCATCGGATTCGCATTCCAATCCGCGCCTGTACAGGCCGCTGGAACAGAAACACTAACCCTTGCAGGCGGGTGTTTCTGGTGCATCGAAAGTGATTTCGAGAGCGTAAAGGGCGTTAAAGAAGTCGTGCCCGGTTACACGGGCGGCAAAACAAAGAACCCAACCTACAAATCAGTAACGGGCGGTAGTTCTGGTCACTATGAGGCCGTTCAAGTTATGTTCGATCCAGCTAAAGTGTCTCGCGGTCAGCTGTTAAACATGTTCTTCCGTTCCATTGATCCAACTGACGCGGGTGGCCAATTTTGTGATCGCGGCGCAAGCTACCGCTCAGCAATCTTCGTATCCACGAACGCAGAGAGCAAGTTAGCGACGCAGGCCAAGCAAGACGCACAAAGCGCGCTTGGCCAAAAAATTGTCACACCAATTGTTCAAGCAGGCCAGTTCTACAAAGCCGAAGCGTATCACCAAGATTACTACAAAGGCTCAAAGCGTGTTTTGACGCGGTTCGGTGCGGTTAAGCAGTCAGATGCATACAAGCGGTATCGTAAAGGCTGTGGCCGTGATGCACGTGTTAAGCAACTTTGGGGTTCTGCAGCGCCGTTTGCGAACCACTAAAGACCAGAAAATTCCTCGACCTCTTTGAGGTCGGGGATCACGTCAGCAGTACCCATGCGTGTCACCATCAGCGCAGCAGCCCGCATTGCCAATGAAATTGCTTGGCCCATCGACATCCCGCGATCCAAAGCGGATAGCACGTAGCCGGTAAACGTATCGCCCGCGCCAGTCGTATCTACGGGTGTAACTTTGAGCGCCTCGAATTGCTGATCCACACCCTTCGCTGCATTCAACCAACGCGCACCGTCACTGCCCAAAGTGACGATGATATCTGCGACCTTGAGGTCTTCAATCTTAATGCCCAGCGCCGTTTCCAGCTGCCTTGCTTCAATCTGGTTCAAGATCAGGAAATCAAGAAACGGCAGAACTGCTTTCACAGCATCCGCATCAAAGGGAGCTGCGGCATAGCAGACACGAAACCCTAAATTAGAGCCTATTTGTGTCGCAATCACCTGCGCATTCGTTTCATTCTGCATCACCAGAATATCGCCGGTACGTCCTACGCTTAGGGCTGCTGAGATAGCGTTTTCTTCTATCATTTGGTTCGCCCCAGAAAACAGCGTGATCGCGTTTTCGCCTGCATCGTCGACGTTAATAATCGCGTGGCCCGTCGGCACATCAAGCAGCGCAATATGGCGCGTATCCACACCATATTCCATAAGGCGATTGCGCGCCCAAAGGCCGTCCGCACCAACAGCACCGATATGCGCGACATGGCTGCCAGCACGCGCAGAAGCGACAGACATATTTGCGCCCTTACCGCCCAAACCAGTCTGCATCGAACCTGCTGCAAGCGTTTCCCCGGGCCCAGGCAAATGCGGGACGCGGTACACGTGATCTGCGTTGATAGAGCCTAGATTAAAAATCGTCATGCTACGCCCCTCAAGAGGTTAACCAACCTTACAAGCAGCCAGAACCGCCATGTTCAGAATGTCATTTGCCGTCGAGACCGTCGAACAAATCTGAATTGGCTTATCAACACCGCTCAGGATCGGACCAATAACAGTCGCACCCGCAAGCTCCTGCATCAGCTTAACCGAAATGCTGGCAGAGTGACGCGCAGGAACGACAAGAACATTCGCAGGACCAGTCAAACGAGAGAACGGATATTGCTCTGCAGACTTCGCGTTCAGGGCAACGTCGACTGTCATTTCGCCCTCATACTCGAAATCAACGCCACGGGCTTTTAGCACGTCGGGCGCGATGTGCATCTTTTCTGCACGCTCTGACACCGGATAACCAAACGTGGAAAAGCTAACGAAGGCCACACGTGGCATCAAGCCAAGATCACGCGCAACGGCTGCGCCACGTTCTGCAATCGTCGCTAAATCATTTTCATCAGGCCATTCGTGCACAAGCGTGTCGGCCATCAAAACAATCCGGCCTTTATGCAAAAGCGCAGTCACACCAACCGCGCCATGCTTCGCGGAAGCGTCGAAAACGTGGTTAACAAGTTCAAGCACATGCGCGGATTTACGTGTTGCACCCGTGACCAAACCATCGCCGTGCCCATGCGCCAACATCAAGGATGAGAACACATGCCGATCCCGCGTCGCAAGGCGGTGCACATCTACGCTGTCCAGACCTTTGCGCTGCAAACGTTTATACAGATAGTCTTTATAGGTATCCAAATGCTGCGTATTCGCCGCATTCACAATCTCCAATTCGCGGAACGCATCGCCCATGCCCGCCTCTTCCAGCTTGGCCTTAACGTCGTTGGAACGCCCCACAACCAAGGCTTTGCCTAGACCGTTTCGCTGATATTGAACCGCAGCGCGCAACACGCGAGGATCGTCGCCCTCTGCAAAAATCATACGCGCCTGCGCCGTGCGAGCTCGCGCATTGATTCCGCGCAAAATGTTGGCCGTTGGATCCATGCGTGTCTTCAACGAAAGCTCATATGCATCCATGTCGATGATCGGACGTCGCGCAACACCTGTGTGCATTCCAGCCTTCGCAACAGCGGGTGGAATACGGTGGATCAAACGCGGATCGAACGGTGTCGGAATGATGTAATCACGTCCAAACGTCAGATTCTTGCCGTAGGCCATCGCCACTTCGTCAGGCACATCCTCGCGCGCCAATTGCGCCAGCGCATGGGCACACGCAATCTTCATCTCATCGTTAATCGCGCGTGCGTGAATGTCCAAAGCACCACGGAACAGGTACGGAAAACCAAGCACGTTATTAACTTGGTTCGGGTAATCAGAACGACCCGTTGCAACAATCGCGTCCGCGCGCACTTCATGCGCATCTTCTGGCGTAATCTCTGGATCAGGGTTCGCCATCGCGAAAATCACTGGGTTGTCAGCCATGCTGATAACCATGTTTTGCGTCACAGCACCCTTAACGGACACACCAAGAAATACGTCTGCACCAACCATCGCCTCGTCCAAGGTACGCAACTCTGTCGTGATTGCATGGGCAGATTTCCACTGGTTCATACCTTCCGTGCGGCCCTGATAAATAACGCCTTTTGTGTCACACACGATGCAATTGTTGTGCTTGGCGCCCATCGATTTCAGCAGCTCAATACACGCGATACCAGCCGCCCCCGCACCGTTCAAAACAATCTTAACGTCTTCGATCTTTTTGCTCGAGAGGTGCAGCGCATTCAAAAGTCCCGCCGCACAAATAACGGCAGTTCCATGTTGGTCATCGTGGAAGACGGGAATGTCCATTTCTTCCTTCAAGCGTTGTTCGATGATGAAACACTCAGGCGCTTTGATGTCTTCAAGGTTAATGCCCCCAAACGTCGGCCCCATAAGACGAACAGCATCACAGAACGCATCGGGGTCTTCTGTATCCAACTCGATATCAATGGAATTCACGTCGGCGAAGCGTTTGAACAAAACCGCCTTCCCCTCCATCACCGGCTTAGATCCAAGCGCACCAAGATTGCCCAAACCCAACACAGCAGTACCGTTAGATATCACCGCTACCAAATTGCCTTTGTTGGTGTAATCATACGCCAGCTCTGGGTTTTCAGCGATTGCCAAACACGGCACCGCAACACCTGGCGAATAGGCCAACGACAGATCGCGCTGCGTCGTCATCGGGACGGTCGCTGTGATTTCGAACTTGCCGGGCGTGGGTTCTAAATGGAACGCGAGTGCGTCTTCGTCGGTGATTTTTTGTCTAGACATGATGCTGCGTTCCTTATGGCGTTAGAACTTCTTAGCTTAAGCACTCTTCGCGCTCAACTCCTCGTCGAAATACACCTTTCGCCCTTAGTGTCGCACCGCTAGTCTGCGCCCCAAGTTCAGGGGGACTGCATGAGCACCGAAAAACCAACCGTCACGCCCATGATGGCGCAATTTATGGACATCAAAGTCAGCTATCCTGATGCGCTGCTCTTCTACAGAATGGGCGATTTCTACGAGCTGTTCTTTGATGATGCCGTAGCGGCGTCCGAAGCCTTGGACATTGCCCTCACGAAACGTGGTAAACACGAGGGCTCCGAAATCCCGATGTGCGGCGTTCCCCATCACGCAGCTGAAGGCTATCTTTTGACGTTGATCCGCAAAGGGTTTCGTGTCGCCGTTTGCGAACAAATGGAAAGCCCCGCAGAAGCGAAAAAGCGCGGTGCGAAATCCGTGGTTCATCGCGAGGTAATCCGCCTTGTGACCCCCGGCACGTTAACCGAGGAAAGTCTGCTAGACGCACGGCGACACAATTATCTCGCGGCCTACGCAGATGTGCGTGGTGATGGTGCATTGGCATGGGCCGATATGTCGACAGGTGCGTTTCACGTGATGCCACTTAGTGCGGTTCGTCTTTCCCCTGAATTGGCACGCCTCGCCCCCAGCGAAGTCGTTCTGTCTGATACGTCAGAGACTGAAACCCTCAATTTAGTCTCTGAATCAGGCGCAGCTATTTCACCCCTGTCCCCTGGTGCCTTCGACAGCACACAAGGCGCGAAACGCATATGCGATGTGTTCAAGATTGCTTCTCTAGATGCCTTCGGTGAGTTCACCCGCCCAGAAATTTCCGCGATGAGTGCGTTGATTGAATATCTTGAAATTACCCAAAAAGGTAAACTCCCGCTTTTGCGCCCACCCCAAAAAGAAAGCAGCGGCGGCACCATGCAGATCGATGCGGCCACGCGTCGAAACCTTGAACTGACCGCCAGCCTAAATGGGGGTCGCGCGGGTTCACTTTTGTCCGTTATTGATCGTAGCGTTACCGCTGGTGGCGGCCGTCTTTTAGAACGTCGCCTATCTAGCCCATCCCGTGACCTTGCCACGGTCCATGCCCGTCTTGACGCCGTCACTTGGTTTTTTGAGAACACGCGAAAGACTGAAGATCTACGTAGCACGCTGCGCAAAGTTCCAGACCTCGATCGCGCGCTTTCGCGCCTTTCTCTGGAACGTGGTGGACCACGTGACGTCGCCGCCATCCGCAATGGGCTTGAACAGGCTGATGATATCCAAAACCAAGGATTGACCGACGCACCTGAACTGCTCGCAACCAGTCTTGCATCACTTTCAGGTCACACTGATCTTATCAAATTGCTCGACGACGCGCTCGTTGCTGAACCGCCCATGCTGGCACGCGATGGTGGTTTCATTGCCGCTGGGTTTGACGACGATCTCGACGACACGCGCGCACTTCGTGATGAGGGCCGCAGCGTTATAGCAACGATGCAAAAGAACTATGCAGAACTTGCTGGCATCACGTCGCTAAAGATCAAACATAATAACGTCCTTGGCTACTTCATCGAAACCACCTCTGCACACGCTGAAAAGATGCTGGCTGCGCCCTTGAATGAAACCTTCGTTCACCGCCAGACCACGGCCAATCAAGTACGCTTCACGACGGTCGATCTATCAGAAATTGAAACCAAGATCCTTAACGCAGGCAACCACGCTCTTGAGATTGAGAAGCGTCATTATCAGACACTAACAAAGGCAATACTTAACAGCGCTGCTGAGATATCAAACACCGCGCGCGCCATTTCGGAAATCGATCTAAACGCAAGTCTTGCCGCCCTCGCACGCGCTGAGGATTGGAGCGCGCCTAAAGTCGACAACACCAGAATGTTTCACGTGACGGGCGGCCGCCATCCAGTCGTTGAACAAGCCCTGCGCAACCAAGGCAGCACGCCGTTTATCGCCAACAACTGCGATCTTTCCAATGATGCCGACGGTGCTGCAATTTGGCTTTTGACGGGTCCGAACATGGCGGGTAAATCGACCTTCCTTCGTCAGAACGCCCTTATCGCCGTCCTTGCGCAAATGGGCAGTTACGTCCCTGCGCAAGACGCGCACATCGGGATTATCAGCCAACTTTTCAGCCGTGTTGGCGCGTCTGACGATCTCGCACGAGGGCGCTCTACATTCATGGTCGAAATGGTCGAAACCGCTGCTATCCTCAACCAAGCCGATGATCGCGCGCTGGTCATCCTCGATGAAATCGGGCGTGGAACCGCTACGTACGACGGCCTTTCCATCGCATGGGCCACACTTGAACACCTGCATGACGTCAATCGATCCCGCGCACTGTTCGCGACACACTATCACGAACTCACCAACCTCACCGCGAAACTCGACGGCGCAGAAAACGCCACAGTTTTCGTGCGTGAATGGGAAGGCGATGTAATCTTCTTGCATGAGGTCATCAAAGGTGCAGCCGACCGAAGCTACGGTGTACAAGTTGCCAAACTTGCCGGCCTACCAGCGACGGTGGTTGAGCGCGCCCGTATCGTCTTGGATGCCCTCGAAAAAAGCGAGCGTGAGGGCGGCGGACAAAAGGCGGTCGTCGACGATCTGCCCCTCTTTTCAGCAACACCCCCACCGCCAACAATCCAAACCAAACAATCGCCAGTGGTAGACCTGCTAGAAACCATCCACCCTGACGAGCTTACGCCAAAAGAAGCGCTAGACCTGATCTACAAACTAAAAACGGCGTCGCAAACTTAATTGCAACGCCGTTCTTCACCTTTTCAAAATATCCCCGCCGGAAGCATCAACGCTTTAAGACGTTGACGAACTCACCCCAACTTGGGCCGGACGCAAAAGGCGATCAAACAACATGAACCCTTCCGCTGCGACCTGAATAATTTCACCGGCTTTCGCGCCGAGAACAGGCGCTTCAAACATCGCTTGGTGCACTTTGGGATCAAACTTATCACCGACTTCAGGCGTTACGGGTGTAATTCCGTGCTTGCCAAAGACATTGATTAATTCGCGCATCGTCAGCTCAATGCCTTCGATCAAAGCTGCGGAAAATTCGCGCTGCTCATTTGTCGCGGCTTCTAAAGCACGCTTCATGTTGTCGTACACAGGTAGCAAATCACGGGCCAACTTAGAGCCACCATAGTTCTCTGCTTCCTTGCGATCACGATCAGACCGCTTGCGCGAATTCTCGGCATCCGCCAAGGCACGCATGAAACGGTCCTTAAATTCGTCACGCTCCGCCGTCACAATCGCCAGCGCATCCGCAGCTAGCTCGTCCTCTGTCGGCTCTGCTTCTTCTTGTTCGTCGAACTCCGCCTCTAGCGCGTCCAGATCGTCCAAAAATTCGTTTTCATTACGCTCTGCCATTATATCTCACCTCTAACTCCGGTCGGAAATCAGCTTACCAACCAGTTGCGCCGTGTAATCGACTATCGGCACAATACGCCCATAATTGAGTCGCGTCGGACCGATAACACCCACTGCACCAATAATTTTTCGCTCAGAGTTCATATAGGGAGAAACCACCAAAGAGGAACCCGAAAGTGAGAAAAGTTTGTTCTCAGAACCAATAAAAATGCGTACACCGTCCCCATCTTGGGTCAGCTCCAAGAAATCAGCGATATCGCGCTTACGTTCAAGGTCATCAAACAGCGTTCTGATTCGTTCAAGGTCTTCTTCAGGCGCTTCATCCGCAAGCAGATTTGAACGACCGCGCACGATCAAGCGTTCATGAAGTTCGCCCTCATTTTCCCAAACAGCGATGCCGCTTTCCACAAGATCACGCGCCAGAACATCAATCTCTTGGCGGCGCGATGAAATTTCGCGGCGAATTACAGTTTGCAGCTCGCTTAGCGTGCGGCCCTCCATCAAGGCATTCAGGAAATTTGCTGCTTCGCGCATAGAGCTTGGCGTTTGACCAGGAGGCGGCGTGAACAAGCGGTTTTCCACATGGCCATCAGCAAAGACTAACACAACCAGTGCTCGATCCAGTGAAAGTGACACAAATTCGATATGCTTAATCGCAGCTTCATGTTTCGGCGTTAGAACCAGCGATGCACCTTGGGTGACGCCAGACAAAGCAGATCCAACGCGATCCAATATATCACCAACATCAGACCCATTATCGACGGTTGAGTTGATCTTTTGGCGATCATCATGGTTCAGATCATCCACCTCAAGCAGACCATCCACAAACATGCGCAACCCTTGTTGCGTTGGAATGCGTCCTGAACTGACATGCGGGCTACCCAGTAACCCGTGAAATTCCAAATCCTGCATCACATTACGGATCGTTGCCGCGCTTACTTTTTCAGACAGCGACCGCGTCAACGTCCTTGATCCCACAGGCTCGCCATTCGCCAAATATCCCTCGACAACCTGCCGAAAAACCTCGCGTGAGCGATCGTTCATTTCTGATAATAACTGCGGACCGTCTTGCATGCGCATCACCTATAATACGCGTCTATTAAAGGACCGCTAAGGGCCAAAGGTCAATCGGGGTTGCGCAACCATCCGCGCGCCTTGTATCCCATATGCAAATTGAAAGGATATCACATGCGGCCCTCTGGACGTGAACTCAACGAAATGCGCTCGGTTTCTATCGAGACAGGTGTGACGAAACATGCAGAAGGATCGTGCATGATAAAAATTGGCGACACCCATGTTTTGTGTACCGCCAGCCTTGAACCACGCGTTCCCCAATTCATCAAAGGGTCCGGTCTGGGATGGGTCACTGCTGAATATGGTATGCTTCCGCGGTCCACTACATCGCGTATGCGTCGTGAGGCGACAGCGGGCAAGCAAGGTGGGCGAACAGTCGAAATTCAGAGACTAATAGGGCGTTCTTTGCGTGCGGGCGTTGATCGCGTCGCGCTTGGCGAACGTCAAATCATCATTGATTGCGACGTTATCCAAGCAGATGGCGGCACGCGTTGTGCCTCTATCACAGGCGGTTGGGTTGCTTTGAAATTGGCTGTGAACAAGCTGATCAAGGCCGGTGACATCATTTCTGATCCTTTGATTAGCCCCGTTTCAGCGATCTCTTGTGGTATCTATGCCGGCCAAGCCATTCTTGATCTAGACTATCCAGAGGACAGCGAAGCCGGCGTTGATGGCAACTTCATCATGCTCGCAAACGGCCAAATGATCGAAACGCAGATGAGCGCTGAAGGCAGTACATATTCGCGCGATCAAATGAACCAGCTGATCGACCTGGCCGAGAAAGGTGTTTCCGAATTGTCCGCGATTCAATTGGCAGCTGTTGCATGAGCAGGAAATTCACAGACAGCACCCTTTTGATTGCCACGCACAACGCAGGCAAGCTGGATGAGATGCGCGAATTGCTGACCTCCTTTGGGGTTAGCATTGTAGGTGCCGCTGAAAAGAATTTGCCAGAGCCAGACGAGACCGAAAGCACGTTTGTCGGCAACGCACGAATCAAAGCCCACGCAGCAGCCAAGGCAACGGGCCTACCCGCCCTTTCCGATGACAGCGGCATCGAAGTCGAAGCGTTAGACAATGAACCCGGCGTTAACACAGCCGATTGGGCCGAAACGCCGGATGGTCGCGACTTTGAAATGGCGATGACCAAAACCCATGACAAGTTAGAGGCCATCAATGCTACCCACCCGCGCCGCGCGCGGTTCTGTTCGACCTTGGTGCTCGCATGGCCTGACGGTCACGACGAGGTTTTTACTGGCAAAGTTAACGGCACCCTCGTTTGGCCGATGCGCGGCGCGCAGGGCCACGGCTATGATCCAATGTTCATGCCCGACGGCTATGACATCACCTTCGCCGAAATGGATTTCACTGTGAAAAACACAATCAGCCACCGTGCGGACGCGTTCGCCAAATTGGTTAAGGGTTGTTTTGAACGCTGATTGGCAAAATGGTGGCTTTGGCATTTATGTGCACTGGCCATTTTGCCAAGCCAAATGCCCCTACTGCGATTTCAACTCCCATGTTTCACGTGAAATAGACGAAACGCGTTGGCTGAACGCGTACTTAGTAGAACTGGATCGTGCCGCAGTCGAACTTCCCGGGCGCGTCGTTAACGCAGTTTTTTTTGGCGGTGGGACGCCCAGCCTGATGCATCCTGATACGGTCACTGCAATCATCACTCGTATTCGCAAGCATTGGCCAATGGCGAACGATCCTGAAATCACGCTCGAGGCAAATCCTGGCTCTGTCGAAGCGGGACGATTTCGTGGATATGCCGACGGCGGTGTCACGCGGATCTCTATGGGGGTTCAGGCGCTGAATGATCGCGACCTAAAACGCTTGGGCCGCATCCATACAGTAGCTGAAGCGAAAATTGCCTTCGACACCGCGCGCTCTGTCTTTGATCGCGTTAGTTTCGATCTTATCTACGCCCGACAGGACCAAACCCTGAAAGAATGGGAAAATGAGTTAGATGAAGCCCTTTCTTTGGCAATTGATCATCTGTCCCTTTATCAGCTAACTATCGAGAAAGGAACAGTTTTTTCGGATCGGTATGAAAAAGGTAGGCTTCTAGGGCTTCCTCTCGAAGACCTCGGCGCAGATATGTACGAGGCAACGCAGGAGATCGGCGAGAGAGCCGGTTTTGAAGCCTACGAAGTGTCCAATCATGCGCGGCCGGGATCGGAATCTCGGCACAATTTGATCTATTGGCGATATGGCGACTACCTTGGTGTTGGCCCTGGTGCCCATGGTCGCCTTTCAATCAGCGGAACTCGCTATGCGACCGAGCACTACAAAATGCCAACTGCTTGGTTGGAAAATGTCGAGCGCGTTAAAGGCGAGAAACTTCGCAACGCCCTTAGCGCAACCGATCAAGCAAATGAATATCTGATGATGGGCCTGCGTATTTCCGAAGGTATTAATCTGCCACGTTTGGAAGCGCTCGCTGGTACAGCGGTCGACCAATCAGCGTTAATCCACATGACGGATCTTGAACTGGTAGAAAGCAGCGACACGCAATTGCGGGCCACTACCAAAGGTCGTCTTTTGTTGAATTCAGTGATCGCAGAATTGCTGTTTTAAGTAATGCTTAGGATCCGGCAAATCTCGTCTAGTTGATCCAACGACGCATATTTGATCAGGACCTGACCTGTCTCACCGCCCGATTTATGCTGGACTTCAACCGACATTCCAATCGCAGCTGACAAGTCATTTTCAAGCGCTTTAGTGTCTGCATCTTTCTCCAAACCACGTGGGCGCGCCTTTGTTGTTGACGCCTCCCCATCGGTTTTTCTCTTGGCGAGCGCTTCCGTTGCGCGAACAGACAGACCCTGCGCCACGACTTGCTTAGCCAAGGCCGACGGATCTTCCGACGTAATCAAAGCACGCGCATGTCCCGCTGAAAGTTTACCAGCGACCAATAATTCTTGCACGTCATCTGGAAGCTGCAAAAGGCGCATCAAATTGGCGATATGGCTACGGCTTTTACCCAGCTCTGACGCCAGCTTTTCCTGAGTGTGACCAAACTTATCCATCAACTGACGATAACCAGCAGCTTCTTCAACGGGGTTCAGATCTGCACGTTGGACATTCTCGATGATCGCAACTTCAAGAACTTCTGTATCCGTGAACTCACGCACCAAAACAGGAATTTCATGCAACTGCGCCATCTGCGCAGCGCGCCAACGGCGTTCACCTGCAACGATCTCGAACTCACCATTTCCAGACGCACGTTTGCGAACGATTAAGGGCTGAATGATACCTTTAGCCTTGATAGACGCTGAAAGGTCCTCAAGATGGTCTGCGGTAAAACTGCGTCGCGGCTGGTCAGGGTTTGGAAACACCTTTTCAATCGGAACGATCAAATCAGGGCGTGCAGGTGCAACCGCTGCGCTCGTCGGCTCTGGACCAACATCCGCCATCAATGCGGAAAGACCACGACCTAGACCACGTGTCTTTTTGATATCTGCCATGTCGTTCCCCTTTTAAACTTTCAATTTTGCTTTCTTTGCGATAACTTCACGCGCAAGGTCACCATAGGCTTTCGCGCCTTTAGATGTGGGATCGTAGTCGAGCACAGGCATTGCAAACGACGGTGCCTCACTTACTCTGACATTTCTAGGGATCTTCGTCTGAAACACAATGTCACCAAGATTTTCACGCGCGTCGCTCTCTACTTGTTGAGACAAATTATTGCGTGCGTCGTACATCGTCAAAACAACACCTTCGATCCTTAGATCAGGATTCGCTGTTTGGCGCACCTCGCGGATCGTCAGCATGAGCTGTGACAGACCTTCCAACGCAAAGAACTCACTTTGGAGCGGTACGAGGACCGAGTGGGCAGCAACCATCGCGTTCACTGTCAATAAATTCAGCGATGGCGGACAGTCAATCAGGATAAAATCGTACTCAAATTCATCCATAAGGGGCTGTCGTAATGCATCATGCAGCAAGAAGCTTCGTTTTTCATTCGACATCAGCTCTATATCAGCAGAGCTAAGATCAACCGTCGCCGGAACAATTTCCAACCCGACAGTTTGGGTTTTCTGAATAACATCACCAAGCGGAATGTCTTCGAGCAACAGTTCATACGTCGTCAATTCTCGTGCGTTCGCATCGATTCCCAAACCAGTCGACGCGTTTCCTTGCGGGTCAAGATCAATGATCAAAACACGGAGACCTTCGGCAACCATCGACGCAGCAAGGTTGATCGTTGTCGTTGTCTTACCAACACCACCTTTTTGGTTCACGACCGCGACGATTTTGGTATCATTCGTGCGAGTCGGGTCAGACATGTTTGATCTCACTTATGCGCAAAACAACGGCTTCTTCGCTAGTTTCACTCTTAATTGCTTCGACTTTAAAGTTCCAAGCCTCTTGAGCCTGGGCAACTTCTTTTTCCCATGTAAGTCCCTTTGGAAACAAGCAGATTCCTTCGGAAGATAGGTGTAAATCCGCAAATCCAAGTAAGACGTCTAGGCTTGCCAGCGCTCTTGCAGATAAGACATCGGCCTTTTGTTCTGCAAGTTTTTCAACTCTGTCAGCCAGTACCGTAACTGCGCATCCGGTTACGCGTGCAACTGTTCGCAAGAACGCACATTTCCTTTGATCGCTTTCAACCAAGGTCACAACCCGATCGGGTGTAAGCTCTTTTGATAGAATTGCGACGACTAATCCAGGAAAGCCGCCGCCTGTTCCGATATCCACCCAGCTATTGACTTCAGCAGGTGCCATATCGAATACCTGAGAGGAATCTAGAATGTGCCGCGTCCAGATATCCTCGATTGTAGACTTGGAAACCAAGTTTATCTTGGGGTTCCACTTTGTAAGCAGCGCCGAGTACGTTTCAAGCCGCTCGAATGTTTCACGTGAAACATCTAGGTTTCCAAGCTTTAAGGTCATATCAAGCACGCTTTCTTTGACGAAGTTTAGCCAGCAGCAGCGTTAAAGCAGCCGGCGTCATGCCATCAACGCGCCCAGCTTGTGAGATATTCATTGGCTGAACCTGACCTAACTTGTGCTTCAATTCATTGGAAAGACTGTTGATTGACTCATAGTCAAAATCCCTTGGAATTACCTGCGCCTCATCTCGCTTAAGCGCATCAACATCTTTTTGCTGCCGCCCAATATAATTCGAATAAAGCGCGTCTCGTTCAACTTGTTCCTTAATCTCGCGTTCCGTCCCATCAAGCTCTGGAAAAAGGGCAAGGATGTTATCAAACTCGACATCAGGAAATGCCAAAATTTGAATTCCGTCACGCCGATCTCCGTCTTGCTTAACCGTGACGCCGCCAGCGTTCACCTCTTTGGGCGTTAACGATTTTGACCTAAGCGTCTTGATCGTATGATCAATCTTGGCCTTCTTCGTACCGTACGCGTCTTGACGTTCTTTTCCAACGCAGCCAATTTCTATTCCCATGGGAGTAAGGCGCTGGTCCGCATTATCTGCTCTCAGCGAAAGCCTAAATTCTGCGCGTGATGTAAACATCCGATACGGCTCTATCACGCCACGCGTTATTAGGTCATCCAGCATTACGCCAATATAGCTATTCGTGCGACTAAACAGTATTGGATCGCGGTTTTGAACAGCCAGAGCAGCGTTTAGGCCAGCTACAAGTCCTTGTGCGGCGGCCTCTTCATATCCTGTTGTTCCGTTAATCTGGCCAGCTAAGTATAACCCGGGGACACCTTTGACAGCCAAACGCGCATCAAGCGCTCGTGGATCAACATAGTCATATTCAATTGCATAACCCGGCTGCAATATTTTTGCTTCTTCGAGCCCCACAATTGTATGGACATAATCGTGCTGAACATCCTCGGGTAAACTCGTCGAAATTCCGTTTGGATAAACAGTCTGATCTGTCGCGCCTTCAGGTTCCAAAAAGATCTGATGTGAGGTTTTATCGGCAAATCGAACGATCTTATCTTCAATGGAAGGACAGTAACGCGGACCAATTCCATCAATATGGCCACCATACATGGCGCTGCGCTTTAGATTTTCAGCAATCAAACGATGGGTTTCGGCGTTTGTATGCGTAATCCCACAATTTACTTGAGGCGCTGTGATGCCCTTGGAAAGGAA
This sequence comes from Planktotalea sp., assembly GCF_018607965.1. Classification (GTDB taxonomy): domain Bacteria; phylum Pseudomonadota; class Alphaproteobacteria; order Rhodobacterales; family Rhodobacteraceae; genus Planktotalea. The sequence goes on along the minus strand of NZ_JABBAM010000109.1, from coordinate 25,108 downwards.
TGAAAACAGTACAGGATCATCATCACCCGGCTGACTTTCAAGAATATCCCAGTTAATGGTTCGCCCATCTAGCCGAGGCGGCGTTCCAGTTTTCAAACGACCAAGCGGCAATCCAAAGCTATCAATGCGTTCTGCAAGCTTGATTGAGGGCTTGTCACCCATTCTGCCACCAGGACACGCAATGTCACCGATATGGATCACACCCCGCAAAAACGTTCCAGTTGTGAGGATAACAGCACCAGCGCTGAATTGGCTGCCGTCTGCGAGAACGACCCCTGCCACACGATCATCTTCCATAAGGAAATCGACCGCTTCACCCTCAACGATACTTAAGTTCTCTTGATTCTCAATTTCACGCAACATTTCAGCGCGATAGATCGCCCGATCTGATTGCGCTCGCGGACCTTGAACTGCAGGTCCCTTGCGGCGATTCAGCAAACGGAATTGAATACCCGCCTTATCAGCAACCCGCGCCATAACGCCATCAAGCGCATCAATCTCGCGAACGAGGTGACCTTTTCCAAGACCGCCAATCGCAGGATTGCATGACATAACACCAATTCCGCCTTTGTTTAGTGTCACAAGCGCTGTGGAAGATCCCATCCGCGCAACTGCGTGTGCGGCGTCACAGCCTGCATGACCACCACCGATTACCACTACATCAAAACTTGATTGTTTCACGTGAAACATTCCTTACTTACCAAGGCAAAAACTTGAGAAAATCTCATCCAACAGATTTTCGACATCTACATGACCAATCAAACTGTTCAAAGCACGAATGGCAGAGTGCAAATCCTCCGCTACCAAATCATAGTGATCTGGCCCAAGGTCAAGCCCATCCTGTGCGGCGGCAAGAAACTGCTGAGACTTCAGTAACGCTTGCCTATGGCGTTCTCGCGTCGCGATACCAGCACTAGCAGAACGATTGAGCAGAATAGACGAAATCGCATCTACGAGCTTATCAACACCTGCGCCCGTCTTACCTGAAACCGGAAACTCAGCATCAACTGACAGAACATCGGCTTTGCCAATTGCGATGATGTCATCAGGAAGAGGATCAATCGAAAGCGCTTCATCTGCATTTTCTCTCAAAAACACACGCAGGTCCGCGCTTGCAGCCCGCGTCAAAGCCCGTTCAATTCCGATTTTTTCCACAAAATCTTCGGTTTCACGAAGTCCGGCGGTATCAAGAATTGTCACAGCTAGACCATTAAGATCAAGCTTCACCTCAATAACATCACGTGTCGTGCCTGCATATTCAGATGTAATCGCAGCGTCGCGACCAGCGATTGCGTTCAGCAACGTAGACTTACCAATATTAGGCGCACCAATAATTGCGACCTCGAACCCTGTGCGAATGCGTTCTGCCGTTTTAACGCCGTCAGCTTCCTTAGAAATAGCTGCTTGTGAGCGTGTAAGCAGATCGCGCACTTCTGGGGTGACATCGACGGGAACATCTTCATCAGCGAAATCAATCGTTGCTTCCAACAAAGACGCGGCACGAATTAGATCGCTGCGCCAAATTTCAGCAGTTCGACCCAAGTCCCCCGCAAGAACACGAACCGCTTGTTTGCGTTGTGCTTCGGTCTCTGCATCAATCAAGTCAGCGAGCCCCTCAACCCGCGTAAGATCAAGTTTACCGTTTTCCAAAGCACGTCGCGTAAATTCACCCGGTTCTGCCAAACGCAAATCAGCAATCCCGCCAAGCATCTCTATAACACGCGCAACGATTGCAGTGCTGCCGTGTAAATGAAGTTCAACAACAGGTTCTCCTGTAAAACTTCGTTGATTTTCGAAAGGGATAACAAGCGCTTGATCAATCAAAGCACCATCACTGTCAGACACATTGCGAACAGCAGCTTTATGCGACGGAGGTAAATCACCGCAAAGCAAAACACCCGTATCCCAAGCCTTAAACCCTGAAATACGGATCACCGAAACGCCCGCTTTTCCAAGCGCCGTCGCTAGAGCAAAGATTGTGTCCATGACACCTGCCCTACCTGTTTGTTAGGTGTTCATTGAATCGAAGAATTCAGCATTGCTCTTTGTTTGTCTCAACTTACCGAGTAGGAATTCAACAGCATCGGTCGTGCCCATTGGGTTAAGGATACGGCGCAGAACGAATGTTTTCTGCATGTCGACCTTGTTGATAAGCAGCTCTTCCTTACGCGTACCAGACTTGAGAATGTCGATCGCCGGAAACACGCGCTTGTCCGCAATCTTACGATCAAGAACGATTTCTGAGTTACCCGTACCTTTGAATTCTTCAAAGATAACTTCGTCCATACGAGACCCCGTATCAATCAGCGCGGTCGAGATAATCGTTAGCGATCCACCTTCTTCGATATTACGAGCAGCTCCAAAGAAGCGCTTAGGCCGTTGCAGCGCATTCGCGTCTACACCGCCTGTTAGTACCTTTCCTGAGGACGGCACCACAGTGTTGAACGCTCTACCAAGTCTTGTGATAGAGTCGAGAAGGATAACAACATCGCGCTTATGTTCGACAAGACGCTTGGCCTTTTCAATGACCATTTCAGCAACTGCTACGTGACGTGTTGCTGGTTCGTCAAACGTAGACGAGACAACTTCGCCCTTAACCGAACGCTGCATGTCGGTCACTTCTTCGGGACGTTCGTCGATCAAAAGAACGATCACGTAGCATTCAGGGTGATTGGTTTCGATACTGGCCGCAATATTTTGCAGAAGAACCGTTTTACCCGTACGCGGGGGTGCCACGATCAACGAACGCTGGCCTTTACCAATTGGCGCAACCAGATCGATGATGCGGGCAGACTTGTCTTTGATAGTCGGATCTTCGATTTCTAGGTTGAAGCGCTCATCAGGATAAAGCGGCGTCAGGTTGTCGAAGGCAATCTTATGCTTGGCTTTTTCAGGTGGCTCAAAGTTGATCGCCATTAGAGTGACCAAGGCAAAGTAGCTTTCCTGCTCATCAGGCGCTTTGATCACACCATCAACAGTATCACCCGTGCGCAATGAATTCGCACGGATCATTTCAGGAGACACGTAGATGTCATCCGGACCGGACAGGTAGTTCGCTTCAGGAGAACGCAAAAAACCAAAACCGTCTTGCAGAACTTCGAGAACACCGTCGCCCATGATCTCCCAACCTTCATCTGCGCGTTCACGCAGAATTTGGAACATCATTTCGCCCTTACGCATCGTAGACGCGTTTTCGATTTCCAGCTCTTCGGCCATAGCCACCAGATCTTTTGGGCTTTGTGCTTTTAGCTGTGCAAGGGTGAGGGAGTTCTGGGACATGAATATTCCTTACGCAGCACACATCGCTTGTTGCTGCTTGATCAATCTTAAATATGGGAGTGCACGGTGATCCCGAATGGGCGCGCGTTGAAGATCATTTAAGGCGCCTAAGATCTCAAGTCAATTAGGCCCTCAGAACTTCACAACGACCGATACAACGATGAGAACCATCAAAATGGTCGGTACCTCGTTCATTAAACGATACTGACGCCCAGTGAGCGTATTTGAGCCGCTAATGAAATCTTTACGACGTTTACCTAACCATTCATGGAACCAGGTCATACCAAGAACACCAACCAACTTCGTCCAAGGCCAAACAGAGGACCAATCTACAATGCCAGGTGTCAAAACCAAAAGAAGCCCAAAGATCCATGTCGCAATCATCGCAGGCTGCATGATCACTTTATAAAGTTTCATTTCCATGTCTTGGTACATGGTGTTCAAGATCCCAGTCGGATCATCCCGTTCTACATGGTTCACAAGCAATCTTGGAAAATAGAACAACCCTGCCATCCAAGAAATCACTGCCATGATGTGCAGTGACTTGATCCAAGGAAAGGCGAGAGCGAGAAAATCAGACATGACCCTTCCTTAATAATAATAAAGAAAGATTTAAAGGTTGATGATTATGTAGGTAAGCCGATTTCTGTGGATTATTCTGATATCCACATATCTACCCTCATGATTAAGAGTTTCATTCGATATATCCCCAGCTGTGGATTACCATATTTTATTGTTTTTTTTCATATATTTAGTTGTATTAGGATATGTATTGATTGACATATAGATCTGCACAACCTTCTTCAGATCTCCAAAAACCGCTCCAAAACTTATCCTCATCCACACAGGAGGAATCGGAGCGTAAAACTGTGGGACGGTGTGACATTCCCCAACTTGCAAAATCTCACTGAGTTGCCCAGTAATACTCCTTAAGAAGTCCTTACCTTGATCCACGGAGTTATCCACATGCGCGCGCCTCTTATTCTGGCATCTGGGTCTGAAACCCGTCGCGAACTGCTCGAAAATGCTGGCGTTCAAATCGAGGTTGTGAAGCCGCGCGTTGACGAAGAGATGATGCGCGATGCGATGCTGGCAGAGGACGCACCACCCCGCGATATTGCGGATGCTTTGGCAGAAATGAAAGCGCGTCGTGTCAGTGAAAAACACCCCAGTCGTCTAGTTCTGGGCTGTGATCAGGTTCTCGACCTTAAAGGTGTGCTGTATTCCAAGGCACGCACGGTCGAAGAGGCAAAAGAACAACTGACAGAACTACGTGGTAAACGTCATTCCCTTTTATCAGCGGCGGTTCTGTATGAAGACGGTAAACCCATCTGGCGTCATGTTGGAATTGCGCGTCTGACGATGCGCGTGTTTTCAGACGACTTTTTAGACGATTATCTAGCGCGCAATTGGGATGACGTACGCCACTGTGTTGGGTGCTACAAATTAGAAGCCGAAGGCGTGCGTCTGTTTGCGCAAGTTGGAGGCAATCATTTCACCGTTCTCGGACTTCCCCTGATTGAACTGGTGAACTATCTCACTCTCAAAGGGGAACTACAGCTATGAGTGATACTAAAATTCCATTGGCAGGCGTAATTGGCCACCCGATCGCACATTCTCGATCCCCACAGCTTCATGCCCATTGGCTGCGTAAGTACGCGATCAAAGGGCACTATGTGCCGTTGGATATCAAGGTCGATAATTTTGAACGTTTGGTGCGTACTTTGCCATCGCTTGGGTTCGTTGGGGCAAACGTGACCCTCCCGCACAAGCACGCTGCACATGAGCTTGCGGACATCGTGACAGATCGTGCCAAGCTGATTGGCGCGGCAAACACGTTGATTTTTCGTAAGGACGGTCAAATTCATGCGGATAACACTGACGGCTACGGCTTTATGCAGAATTTGTTGCAATCGGCACCGAAATGGAACCCGACGTTGGGCCCAGCTCTTGTGCTGGGTGCTGGCGGTGCTGCGCGCGCGGTTCTTGCATCCCTTCTTGATATTGGCGTGCCAGAGATTTTTCTGAGCAATAGAACCCGCGAGCGTGCGGAAATGCTAAAGGCCGATTTTGGCGACAAGATCACGATTGTTGATTGGGCTCAGGTTGGCAACGCGATGGAAGGTGTGAAGACTATTGTGAACACCACCTCGCTTGGGATGGTCGGCAAACAGGAGATGCGCGTTCCGCTTGACGCGCTTGCCCCCGGGATGTTGGTCAGCGATTTGATTTATACGCCTTTGCAAACCAAACTCTTGCGCGCGGCCACAGATGCGGGCGCGACCCCCGTTGATGGTTTAGGCATGCTGCTGCACCAAGCAGTCCCCGCGTTCGAACGCTGGTTCGGGGTCCGCCCAGAAGTCGATGACGAACTGCGCGCGGCTGTTTTGCGATGAGTTTTCTTTTGGGCATAACCGGATCTATTGGCATGGGAAAATCTACAACTGCTCAAATGTTCGCTGATGCGGGCTGTGCTGTCTGGGATGCGGACGCCGCTGTCCATCAGCTTTATGCGCCAAACGGTCTTGCGATTGCGCCGATTGCGGTACTAGTTCCAGATGCCTTGCAAGACAATGTCTTGGATCGAACTGTTCTGCGCAACGCAATCCGCGCCGATGCTTCGTTGCTTTCAAAGATTGAGGCGATCGTGCATCCGTTGGTCGGCGCTAGCCGTGACGCGTTCAAAGCGGATGCTGCGTCTGAAATCCTCGTTTTCGACACACCTTTGCTATTCGAAACGGGTGGCAACGTTGGCATGGATGCAGTTGCTTGCGTTTGGACCAACGCAGAAACGCAAAAAGAACGCGTTCTGTCACGTGGAACAATGTCTGAGGATGATTTTGCGATGATCCTCTCGCGCCAAATGCCCATTGAAGAAAAACGCGCGCTTAGTGATTATGTGATCGAAACCGATACTCTGGATCATGCACGGGCTCAGGTCGCGGCGATCCTTGCGGACATCAAAGGGAGGTTGACCCATGCGTGAATTGGTTCTGGATACGGAAACGACAGGTTTTGATCCCCAAAGTGGTGATCGCATCGTTGAAATTGGTGCGGTGGAGTTGATCAACCAAATGCCTACGGGCGTGACGTATCATCAATACATCAACCCTGAACGCGCGATGCCGAATGACGCATTCGAAGTGCACGGGTTGGGCGATGACTTTCTACGCGACAAACCTGTGTTCAAACAGATCGCACAGGAATTTCTGGATTTCGTCAAAGATGATAAGATGGTGATCCACAACGCAGCCTTTGATATGAAATTTCTGAATGCTGAACTGGGCTGGCTGAACCTTCCACAGCTTCCATGGGAGCAAGCATTAGACACCCTCGCGATTGCGCGTAAGAAATTCCCAGGCTCACCAGCGTCGTTGGATGCGCTTTGCCGACGGTTTCACATCGACAACTCGAACCGGACGCTGCACGGTGCTTTGCTTGACTCTGAAATCTTGGCCGAAGTGTATTTGGAATTACTGGGGGGTCGCCAACCAGGTCTGGTTCTTGCAAACTCTGGTGGGGGAAACAGCGGAAACGCTGAAGAAACATGGCGCGCATCTAAACGCCCGACCCCTTTGCCCGATAGAGTGAGCGAAGTGGAAGCCAAAGCGCATGCTGCTTTCGTTGAAAAACTAGGCGATGATGCGCTTTGGCGGAAATTTGATTAATTCGGTTGGGCTTGCGCAGTAGCTTCGGCCTGACGACGCGCGATTTCATTGCGATACAGCGCTACAAAGTCAATAGTCTCTAGGTTCAACGGCGGGAAGCCACCGTCACGTGTCACGTCGGAAACGATGCGACGTACGAATGGGAACGTCATGCGCGGGCACTCGATCAAAAGGAACGGGTGCATCTGATCGTCTGGCACGCCTTCAATGTGGAAAACACCTGCGTACTCAAGTTCCAGCAAAAATAGTTGCTGGCCAGTGTCTTTCACCTTTGAGTTAATTTCGATCTTGGTGATGACATCATACTGGTGCTCGGCTGCGCGTTTTTTCGCGTCCAAATTCACCTGAACGTTTACGTCCGGATTCACTTCGCCCTGAATGCCTTTTTGGGCAAGAATGTTTTCAAAAGACATGTCGCGAATGAATTGCGCGAGGATGTTCATTTTAACTTGGGGTGCTTCTGGTGCAGCAGCCGCTGTTTCGTTTTCAGCCATGGGAATTCTCCGGTAAAATGTCAGTTGGCGCAGTGCTTAGCAGTAAGATGCGCGGGCCTCAATGCTTGGTCCATCCAGAAGGGGGTGCATTCGGATCACGCGGCACTTCTTCAAATTCACCGTCGATAACGTTTGGATCTCTTGGGTGTTGCTGGGGACGTTGTTGTGCGCCACCCATATCAAAGCTTTTCACTTTGATGCGCGACTTCAGATAGCGAAACACCGCAGAGCGAACCGCGGGGACAAGCAAAGCAAATCCAACAGTGTCTGTGAAAAACCCCGGTGTCAGCAAAAGCGCGCCAGATACGAGGATCATAGCCCCGTGGGCAAGCGGCTCTGAAGGATCAGACAGCGTTCCGAAGGACTGTCGCAGGTTGTTCATCGCAAGTGCGCCTTGGGTTTTCACCAAAAACGTACCGACCACAGCCGTCAAAATGACGATTCCCAAAGTAGACCAGAGGCCAATTGCCCCACCAATTTGGATAAACAACGCAATTTCAATCAATGGGACCGATAAAAAGGCTAAAAATAACCACATCTTTCTGCTTCTCCTGTCACTTGGCGGTGTAGTGGACTTGACCGCCGCCCTTGCGTACATAAGTCCTCAGTATAACTGTTGCTATGCCCAGAAGGACGACACTTACATGAATTCGCCCATTATCCAGCTTTTAGTACTAGCCGGCATCGCGGTTTTTCTAATTTTGCGCCTAAAAAATGTTCTTGGCACACGGGATGGCTTTGAAAAGCCACCAACCATAGCGCCCACACGCAAACGCCCCGAGTTTGAAGTGATTGAAGGTGGTCCTGATCCGGACATCGCGGATCACACTGAGAATATGCCTGAAGCCGCCGAAGCTTTGGCCAAAATGAAATCGGCAGAGCCGTCGTTCGGCGTGTCCGATTTTCTTGGCGGCGCACGTGGCGCATACGAAATGATCCTGTTGGGTTTCGAGCGCGGCGAAATGGCTGACATTAAACCGTTTCTTGATGATGATGTGTACGAAAGCTTTGCAGAAGTGGTTGAGTCCCGCGAAAAGCAGGGCCTAACGATTGAAGCCAAGTTCATTGGTATCCGCGAAATGTCTTTGGCAGATGCCACATTCGATGATGCGACAGGCATCGGTGAAGTCACAGTTCGTTTCGTTGGTGAAATGACATCCGTTGTGCGCGATAACTCTGGCGAAATCGTCGAGGGTGATGAGAAAAAAGTGAAGCGTCAGAAAGACATTTGGACCTTCGCGCGTCACATGGGTTCTGACGATCCTAACTGGCAACTTGTTGCCACTGGCGAATGATCCGTGCCCTTAGGGCAATATTTTTGGCAGGGGCTGTTTCAATGACCGCCCCTGCACAGGCAGAAACCGTCTACAGCATTCTCGATTTCAAGGACCTTGATGGTTGGGCCGAAGATGATCACCAAGCGGCGTTAGACGTGTTTAGCAACACGTGCCGCGATATGAAAACCGCGGACTGGAAGAACTTGTGCAAGGCCGCGAACGATCAAACGAATGCGCGCGCGTTCTTTGAATTATTCTTCCGACCCTTGATGATCGAAGACGGCAATGACGCGATGTTTACGGGGTATTTTGAACCCGAGCTTGATGGCTCGCGCGTTAAAACACCGCGTTATAAATATCCGATCTATGGAATGCCAAAAGATGCCAAGACCGCATCACAGTGGCACACACGTCGCGAGATTTTGGAAGATGGCGTCATGGACGGTCTTAACCATGAAATCTGCTACGTCGATGATCCTGTTGAGTTATTCTTTCTACAAATCCAAGGGTCGGGTCGCGTAAAGCTACCCGATGGAAGCTTTCTGCGTGTTGGCTTTGCTGGGTCGAACAGACATAATTATCGCTCTATCGGTCAAGAAATGGTGCGGCGTGGGATTTACGAAGCGCATCAAGTGTCGGCGCAAGTGATTAAAAATTGGGTTAGGCGCAATCCGGAAGACGGTAAGGCGCTTTTGTATCACAATCCATCTTACGTGTTTTTTCGCGAAGTGAGCGAAGTGCCTGCCGACAAGGGTCCGCTTGGTGCGATGAACCGGTCGATCACGACCATGCGTTCTGTCGCGGTTGATTCAAAATTTACGCCCCTTGGTGCGCCTGTGTGGATCGAAAAGGACGGCAAAAAGTCGTTGCGCCGTCTGATGATTGCGCAGGATACAGGATCGGCGATTAAGGGATCACAACGCGCTGACGTCTTCTTTGGAACAGGTGACGAAGCTGGTCGCGAAGCTGGTCGCTTGCGCGATCCGGGCCGCATGGTTGTGCTGATGCCGATTCAGCGCGCGTACGCCTATTTGCCAGAGAACGTGCAGTAAAATGGTACGTCGTCGCTTGAAGCCTGAAGAGCTTGATCTGTGGAATCAGGTGGCGCGCACGGCGGAACGTTTAAACCCACCCGCGCGTGAACCCATCGCGGATATCGTAGCTAAGAAGAAACCGAAATCAGCTGAACCCAAGCCCATTGCTTCGTTCTCGTTAGGTGCTGTTTCGACATCCACGCGCGAGGTGCATGATGTTTTGCCCGAACTACGCGATCGTCTACGGTCAGCGGTTTTGCAGATGGATGCAAAGTCCTACAAAACGATGCAGCGTGGCAAGATCAAACCAGAAGGCCGTATCGACCTACATGGAATGACTGTTGCCGAGGCGCATCCCGCGTTGATCTCCTTCATTCTAATGTCGCAGGCATCTGGCAAACGCTTGGTTTTGGTGATTACGGGCAAGGGCGGTAAGCGTGCTGAACCTGGCACATTCACGCCCCAACGTATGGGCGCTCTTAAACGGCAAGTTCCTATGTGGCTGACCATGTCGCCTGTGTCGTCCGCAATCCTGCAGGTCACAGAATCCCATATTCGTCACGGTGGGGCAGGCGCATATTACGTCTACTTACGCCGCGCGCGTTAACGATCCGCGAGACATCTGAATGCCGAGCCACATCATTAATGTGGCCAGCATGAAATATGCAGCGACCCAAAGATATTGCACCTCGATTCCGATGCCGAAATCAATCAACGCGCCCGTGATACCTGGTCCAATTGCAGATCCCAGAACCATGACGGCGGCTGCCATCGCTTTGATTGCGCCCAGATGTGCAGTTCCGTAGAATTCCGCCCAGAACGCTGCGATCAGAGTGGCCTGTGCGCCCGCACTTAGGGCGAGGAAAAAGAAACCGTAGCCAAGTCCAAGGAGATGTGTGCCGTAGATCACGAACGCGATCACCAACGGAAGTTGATGAAACGGCAATAGTCGTGCAGTTCCGAAACGGTCCAAAAGGGCGCCTGACAAAAGCGTCGCGCCAACTGTGATGATCATGAAGAACGGGAAATAGCTGACCATTTGCATGTTGGTGATGCCGATCACGCTGGCGTAGTGGACTTGGTGAAAGAAGAACGCTGTGTTGAAGGCGGATGGGCCAAGGAGGGCAGGGATCATTAACCAGAAAAGGGGATGGCGCAGCACGTTCTGGCGGGTCCAATGTTGCCCGCCCATGCCGAGTCTTTCACTGTTTTTCGCCATGGATGCTGGTGTGCGTTCTTGGGAAAGCAGTTTGAACAAAATGGGAATGCCAAGCAGTGCAATGCCCGCACAAACCACCCAGATTATCCGCCAATCCATGAAGGCCATCAATGCAACGACGATGATTGGGAACAGCGCTTGGCCAACAGAAAATCCAAGCGCTGAAATCGAAAGGGCGCGACCGCGCGAGGCCACGAACCAACGCGCCATTGCGACGGCGGCGATGTGGCTCGTCATGCCTTGGCCCGTCAGGCGTAGTGCGAAAATGACAACGGGCAAAAGCCAAATCCATGGGTTTACCGCCATTGCGAGGCACGCAAGTGCGAGTGCTGCTAGAGACAGTGCGCCTAAAGTGCGTACGCGAAATATGTCGGCTTGTCGTCCTGCCCAAACCATAACGATTGCGGACGCAGTTGTGCCGACGGTGTACATCAATCCCCATGCGCCGTGGCTTAGGTCGAACGCGGCTTGGATGTTGGCCGCAAAGAGTGCGATGAAAAAGGTCTGCCCAAAGCTGGACAGGCCCGTCAATAAAATGCCTGCACTTAACCAGCGAGCATTGGCCTTTAGGAATTCGCCAAGCGCGCCCATTTTTTGGTTTTACAACACGTATCTAGAAAGATCTGTTGAGCGGGACAATTCACCCAAATGCGTCTCTACAAAAGCGGAATCGACAGAAATCGTTTCGCCACCACGATCCGGTGCTGTGAAGGATAGTTCCTCGAAAACGCGTTCTAGAACAGTGTAGAGCCGACGCGCGCCGATGTTTTCCACGCTGTGATTGACCTCTGCTGCGATCTTGGCAAGGGCCGCGATACCGTCGTTGGTGAAGGATAAGATCACTTCCTCCGTTTGCATCAACGCAGTATACTGAAGCGTCAGCGCGTTATCTGTTTCTGTCAAAATACGAACGAAGTCGTCTTCCGTGAGTGCGCGCAATTCCACGCGGATTGGAAGGCGACCCTGTAGTTCGGGCAATAGATCAGATGGTTTCGCGATGTGAAATGCACCAGACGCTATGAACAGGATGTGGTCTGTTTTCACAGGACCATGTTTTGTGCTGACCGTCGTGCCTTCAATCAAGGGAAGCAGATCACGTTGCACGCCTTCGCGGGACACATCACCACCGCGTGCATCGGCACGGGTACAAACTTTGTCGATCTCATCAAGGAAAACGATGCCGTTTTGTTCAACTGCCTCAAGGGCTGCGCGCGTGACGGCCTCATTATCAAGTAGTTTATCCGCTTCTTCACCAATTAGCACATCATAGCTTTCTAAAACCGTGAGCTTCTTGCGCGTCGTGCGACCGCCCATGGTTTTGCCGAAAAGATCGCTAATGTTCATCATGCCCATGTTCGAACCAGGCTGACCTGGAATTTCAAAACCGGACATTGGGTTCGAACTGTCAGCGACCTCAAGTTCGATTATGGTGTTATCCAATTCACCCGAACGCAGTTTTTTGCGGAACATATCACGCGTTGCGTCGCGCGCGCCTTCGCCAGCAATGGCTTCAATCACACGTTCTTCGGCGGCAGCTTTGGCCTTTGATTTGACGTCTTCACGCATGTAGGTGCGAGTTTCGCCGATGGCTGCGTCGACGAGGTCACGAATGATCTGTTCTACGTCGCGACCCACGTAGCCGACTTCTGTAAACTTGGTCGCCTCCACCTTAATGAACGGTGCGCGTGCCAGTTTGGCGAGGCGACGGGAAATCTCGGTCTTGCCGACACCCGTGGGCCCGATCATCAGGATATTTTTGGGATACACTTCATCGCGTAGATCATCAGCCAACTGCTTGCGGCGCCAGCGATTGCGCAACGCAACGGCGACTGCGCGTTTGGCGTCGTTCTGCCCAATGATAAAGCGGTCAAGCTCGGATACGATTTCGCGGGGGGTGAGGTCGGTCATAGTGAAGTCTCCGTCAAACCCCATGGGGGTAGTTTATCTTTGCCTCGAAACGCGGGCAAAGCGTCCATGATTCCTGCACGTAAGCCTTCCCATTTTGCACCCAGAAAGACGAGCCCAAGGCCGAGGATAAGAATTACGATCGCTGCATTTCCGTCAAGCACTGCAATCGCGATTGCAACGATGTAACCAATACCTGCGACCAGGAAACTGCGTCGATCAATTACTATTGCGAAGATGGCCATCGCAGCAAGAAAGGCGAGAAGGATGAACTGACTGACCATGCTACCGCTTTGAAAAAGCGTGAGGGCTACTGTGTTCACAATTGCGGGTGCTGCGATCACGTGTAGCCAGAACCCAGAAGATGCACGACGCGTGACGCGGTGCGGGTCAGACATGTCGAAAGACAGTGCAATGGCGAGGCCGATAAAACCCAAGATGATAGTGATATAGGCATAGGGGCCGCTATTCGTGAGCATGAAAAAATCGTTGAAGCTGGGGGTGTTCACACCACCTTGCACAACAAGCGCGCCGGTTCCGACGAATACACCAAGTGCGATGAAAAACACCGTAACGGGAATACGAAACACGAAATAAAACGCAGCAAGCAACAGCGTTGAAAGACTAACAGCTAAAGCCACCATAGATGCGCCATCGAACCCAAACAGATTAGCGAGACTTGCACCAATCTGAAGTCCGCTCAGCATCATCAAAACAACGAGCATGATCGACGGCGCAACCATACGGCGTTTCAATGTGAAGTACCGCGTGAGAAAATAGGTGACGACAACGGAAATGACACCATAAATCAGCGTGCTCAAATTCGCATTTTCGGACAGGAACGTGTTGATCCCCGTCAGACCCATCCAGCCCGCATAAAGAATAACAAGACCAATGACGATAAACACTTCGTTGAAGCCACGGAACAATTCGAATGGTTCATCATGGCCATCCATGTTTTCACGTGTTCCACGACGACTATCAGCAAGCGCCATCAAGGATGCGGCCTGTGGTTCTGTCAGAATGTTGCCTGCGACAGCGGCGCGAATGTCGTCTTTATCTAGGCTCATGATGTGGCCTTGATGGTTTCGACGGTCAGTTTGCCGTTGGTGTAGACGCAAATGTCGGACGCAATCGCCATCGCTTTGCGCGCGATTTCCTCTGGGGTTCCGTCGCCTTCCATTAAACCGCGTGCAGCGGCGAGTGCGAAGTTACCGCCAGACCCAATCGCAGCGACGCCATGTTCAGGCTCCAGAACATCGCCAGCCCCGGTGATCACGAAGAGGTCTGTGCCATCCGTAACAATCAGCATCGCTTCTAGCTTCTGCAAGTACTTATCGGTGCGCCAGTCTTTGGCCAATTCAACAGAGGCGCGCGCCAATTGACCGGGGGTCGCCTCCAATTTGGCCTCAAGGCGTTCCAGCAATGTGAACGCATCAGCGGTAGATCCCGCGAAACCTGCAACAACATCATATCCACCGGGGGACAAGCGACGCACCTTTTTGGCAGTGCCCTTGATCACCGTTGGTCCAAGTGAGACCTGTCCATCACCCGCAATCACTACTTCGCCACCCTTGCGAACGCCGATAATCGTGGTTCCGTGCCAGCCGGGAAATTCGTTGCTGCTCATGGGTCTCTCCTTGTTCTGTCTGCTCTATATGGCGAGGGTCGCAGTGTGGTGCAAGAAAGCGCGCCAAAAAAGCAAAAGGGCGCACCATTGGCACGCCCCCTGATTGGTCCGAAACTAGACGACTTAAATCGCGTCGTCGATCCAGCTTTGCAGTGCTGCTTTTGGAGCGGCACCTGCGCGGTTGGAAACAACCTCGCCGTCTTTGATGATGAACAACGCAGGAATTCCACGCACGCCCATAGCGGCAGCAGAATTCGGGTTTGTATCAACGTCAACCTTAACGATTTTAACCTTGTCGCCGTATTCGGCGGACAGCGCTTCCAAAGATGGACCGATCTGTTTGCAAGGTCCGCACCATTCGGCCCAGAAGTCTACAACAACAGGGACAGTGGAATTTTTTACTTCAGCTTCGAATGTGGCGTCTGTAACAGCAACGGTAGCCATGGGGTATCTCCTAGGGAATATCGCGGGAATTCTTGATGCTCAAACTAGGTATTGGGGGTGACGCCGTCAAGCTGCATAGATTCACTGGCCCTGTGCAGCGCATCTTTCATATGATCAATCGAGAGTTCCATAAGGGAGGCATCCCGTGTCCAAACAATGGCTGGGCGAATGCGCTTTTCGGGATAAATCTGCGTCAAAGCAGCATGATAGGCACCCATTTGGCGTAGTAATCCTTCGGGGCATTTGCCCATGTATTGCGGCACAGCAATATTGGTTTTAAAATCGACGACCCATACGTCAGTCTTGTTCACAATAAGGCGATCCACGATGCCGTGCAGTGGAGTGTTCTCGAATTCAGGTAGAATTGCGGTGATTGGCACCTCTGAAAGCGACCCCTTGGCGAACAAGAAACGAAGGTCAGGGTTCATAACAACGCGTTTTGCCTCAACGATGAGGTCTGAAAGATCGGTGATATCGCCAAGCAACGCGTTTGCAATGTTCTGCCAGCTGTCTGGTGGCGTTTCAGAGAAGTGTTCGAGCAAAAGATGAATGCGCGTTCCCCGCAGTTTTGCAGCGTCTTCATCAAGACCCTGTTCACTGGGAAGCGCCTTTGCACCGCCAAGGTTAGAGGGGCTGAGGGTGTCTGGCGTCGCGATAACCTGTGGGGCGGGATTCAGAAAAAAGGGTTCCAGGTTCTGAATTGGCGTTACTGCCGCACGTGCTGGCTGGGTGTTAACATCGCCCCACGGAACGGGTTCGATTCGCAAGCCCGTGCCAAACCCGAAATCATGATCCACATGCGGCCGCGTGCGCGCAGCGGCGTTGACCATACCGTACCAGCTCTCCTCAGCGGTTTTGCCGACGCCGCCAGCAGCGCCAAGGATTAGCCATTTTTCAGCACGCGTCATCGCGACATAAAGCAAGCGCATCCGCTCCTCGGCCTGACGCTCCTCGCGCTGGGCTTTGGCGTCATGAACCGCTTGGGGCGCATCCTCTTTGCGCACGCTCCATGCAACAAGGTCATCAATCTTGATCAGCGAACCACCCTTGGGGCTTTGGCGTTTTTGGGTTTCGGGCATGATCACGATGGGCGCCTCAAGCCCCTTAGATCCGTGCACCGTCATCACGCGAATTTCGTCGCGATCTTGGCTAAGTTGGCGCTTGATCGTCAGGTCATCTTTTTCCATCCATGTCAGGAAACCCGTCAGCGATGGAATGCGGCTACGCTCAAATGACAGGGCTTGGGCAAGCAGCGCGTCGATGCCGTCTTCCGCTTCGCGCCCAAGGCGACCGATGAAATGTTTGCGGCCATTGTGGCGGGTTAGGACACGTTCGATCAGATCGTAGGGGCGCAAGAAATCGGCTTGGCTACGCAGGTCTTCGAGTACCCGAAGCACGTCGGGATGCTGACCTTTTTGCCCACGTAGTTCCTGCCACAAGAAGCGTGATCCACGATCATTGGCCACATCGAAAAGCTGCTTTTCGCTCCACCCAAACAAGGGGGATTTCAAGACGACGGCCAATGCATAGTCATCTTCTGGCGTTGCGAGAAAACTAAGCAAAGCCTGCAAATCGCGCACGGCCATTTCTGCGCCAACCTTTAAGCGATCCGCACCCGCGATGGGCAGTTCTGCAACCTTACATTCGCGGATGATCTCTTCGAACAGATCAGATCGACGCTGAACAAGGATTAGAATGTCGCCCGCACGAACGGGGCGAAACGCTTTCAGTTTTTGGTCGTAGATTGGTTCGGGTTTTCCACCATCTCGTCCCGTCATCCGCTTGATTTCACCAGCAATGCGACGCGCCATCAGAACGATTTCATCATTCTCGCCAAGCTTGTCGACGGTGTCTGACCAATCGGCGTCATTGTCTGCTTTTTCCGCCTTGGGAATGGCGGGCCAAATATCAATGCGACCGGGGGGGCCGCCGTCAAAGGCAAGGTGGATCGAGCTGTCAAAGCCCGCTGCTGCATGGCCTTCAAACGTTTGGTCGACCAGTTCAAGAATGCAGCTAGCAGAGCGGAAAGAATAGAGCAATTCAGCAGGAACAAGTGGTGAATTCGTGGGGTGCAAACGTTCGTCAAATTCGCCGTGCATCCGATCAAATTCGCGCGGATCTGCACCCTGAAACGAATAGATCGACTGCTTTTTGTCACCCACTACAAAGATCGCACGCGGCACTTCACCGCGCGCACCCTCGCCGGCAATAATTTCGGAGGTAAGGCGTTCAATCACGTCCCATTGTGCTGGGCTCGTGTCTTGCGCTTCGTCAACGAGGATGTGATCAATGCCGCCGTCGAGCTTATACAGCACCCATTGCGCCATTTCCGAATTTGCCAGCAAGTCGCGCGTTTTTAGAATGAGATCGTCGAAATCCAGCCAGCCATGTGCTTGTTTGCGCGCCTCGTACCGCTTTAGAAACGCTGCTGCGAAACGGTTCAGGTGAAGGGTCTTTTGAACGGCTGCAAGCTTCAGGCGAGACGCACGTGCGGCCTCGATACGTTCGATCCAAGCGTCCAACGCAGATTGATGCGCGATGAAGTCTTTTTGTGCTTTCTTGGCAGGGATTTTCCCAGCTTTGGAACGTCCGTCTGCTGTCAGGAATGCCCCCTCGAGCGCTGATAAAGATTTTGCGTCTAGGGTGGTTACTAACGAGAGCTTTGCCGCGAGCTTAACATCGTTAACACTCGATCCATTTAATGCAGGAATGAGCGCAGCAAGAACGCCCCCTTCACCACCCATAAAGACCGAACTGGCGATGGTTTCGGGTGTCGTGTTGGGATCAAGATCGAAGGCACCGTAGATGGCTGTGTCCGTTGGCGGTGTGATCATCGCTGTGCGCTGACCGACGATTTCACCGCTAAGCGCTGTCAGATCATAAGCGCCTGTAACCGTCGCCAAGTCCATGATCATTGCAGCCTCATCGCCGCTGGCCATGTCTTCGATGATCTCTTCGCGCAATAGATCAGACGCGCGTTCTTCCATCTCTGCGAACTGTGGGCTGACATTTGCCTCTAACGGAAAACGGCGCAAAATGGTTGAACAAAACGAATGGATAGTTTGAATTTTCAAACCACCCGGCGCTTCAATCGCGGCAGCGAAAAGCGTTCGGGCTTTGCGTAGGGCCTCTATATCAATCGCGCCTTCTTCGCCAAGCTCTTGCAATGCGGCTTGTAATTTTTCGTTGTCCAGCATTGCCCATTTGCCAAGGCGCTTGAAAAGGCGGTTCTGCATTTCTGCTGCCGCGGCCTTGGTGTAGGTCAAACACAAGATGCGTTCGGGGGGGACTTGCGCCAAAAGAAGGCGCGCAACGCGGTCTGTCAGAACGCGGGTTTTGCCAGAGCCCGCGTTGGCCGAAAGCCATGTAGAAAAATGTGGGCGCGCGGCATTTACCTGTGCTCGGGTCGCGTCATCGTGTTGGATCATGATGTGACTCCCCCATCATCGGGCCTGTTGGTTTCGTCCCATTCTCCAAAGCGCGAAAGCTGATCGTAACGCCCAAAACTTTTGGATTTCTCCATTGCACGACGGGCCGTAAAGCCCTTTTTAGGGTCTTGATAATCCGATATCAGTTTGTGGAATTCCTTCCACACTTGCGCTGTCGGTTTTTCATTCAAGGGGGCTGGCACAGACTTAACACTCGTCCCAACACCTAAATACGTGGCGCTTTCAACATGGCGCGGGTTCAGCCCTTCAAAGTCACCGCGTTCGGCCATCGCGGCCTCTAGCAATAGCTGAAGATCGAACGAGAGCTGTTGTGGTTTAGTTGGAATTTGACCCGTCTTATAGTCATACAAATGCACACCACTTCGGTCATTCAGATCAATGCGGTCTGCTTTGACGCTCAAGGTAAAGCCAAGGTCGCGAAGGGTACTTTCGCCTTTGACCTCTAGATGCGTGGACACGTTGTTTTGCTGCCGTTCGCGTTCTTGCGTGACGAAATCCTCAGCAATACGCGCGATGTGGGCTTCCCACATTAAACGCGCAGATGGCCAATCAACGTCATCCGCGAAAATACGCCGCGCTATTGCAACCAAATCCTCAGGAGTGCTGTCGGCTTTCCAATCGTGCACGAAGTCCTCAAAGACTTGATGCACGGCGATTCCGCGTAGGCGGGCATCGGCGGTTTTGACAAGACTATCCAGCGGCGACAGGCGCAGAACATGTTTGGCGTAGATCGCATAAGGGTCACGCACGAGCGTCTTAATTTCGGTCACCGAAAGCTGTTTTGGTCGCGCTGTAAGTGGTGGGCGCGGTGAGGGGCGCACAGCAGGCGATGCATCAATTGGAGTTTCCAATTGCAACACCCGATCCAACCACGCTTGTCCACGTTCGCGCATTTGGTCTATTGCTTCAGGGCCGTTCTGATCAGGTAAACCACCCATGAGATTGGTTAATCGGTTGAGCCATCTTGAGGGCACAGTCTGCGCATCGTCAGAGCGTTGCGCGCGCGACAGCCAAACTTTTGGTGCGGCAATTGCTTGTTGAAAATCATGCGCGGACAGACCAACGCGGCGTTCAGGTAAGAGCAGCCCCGAATCGGCGCGCATAAAACGGTTTAACCAAGGATCTGGACTGGGTACCTCGGGCCAACTTCCCTCATTCAGCCCCGCAAGAATAAGCAGGTCGGCCCCTTGAACCCGCGCTTCCAAGGTGCCCCAAATCAGAACATTTGGATGATCTGTGTCAGGATTGCGCACTTCGCCTTTCGAAAGAATGCCACCGAATAAGTCTGCATAATCACGTGCGCTTAGATCGGGCAAAGCATCCAGGAACGGATGCAGCATCATCCATTGTGAAAGCGCTTCGCGACCAGCAGCTTCCTTCCACAGCTCTCCGACACCTTCGCTAGATTGACCAAGAGAAATCCGTTCAGCCAAGTCAATATGGCGTTCGGCCAACTCAACAGCATTTTGGGGGCCTTCAATTTGATGTCCACAGAATGTTTCGGCGACCCAGTTGGCCCATTCAGCGGCACCTTCAAGCTTGTTCTTATCCGCCCATTTTTGAAGGCTTTCTGCATCAGGAAACGCAGGACCGTATTTGCGAATAGAGAGTTCAAGTTCACGAGTCAAAAGCAGATGGATGCCGCGATCTGATTCCGAATGGGTGAGCGGGTGTTTTAGAAGTGTCAGCAACGCTTCGGCATCAAGTGATCGCGTGAATAGGTCCAGTACGTGACGCAAAAAGCGCCCGGGTGGTGAAAGCTGTAAAGGTATGCCCGCACTATCATCGGGTTTGATATCCCAGCGATCCAATGCAGCGGTGACTTGGCGGGTTAACATACGATCCGGCGTGATAAGGGCAGCGGTTTTTCCCTGCTCAGCGGCAAGGCGAAGACGCATCGCGATCACAAGCGCTTCTTCGCGCGACGTTTGTGGTTCCAATAGCGTTACGTTCTGCATAGCGCTGGGTAAATTACCCAAGTCCGGACCATCGCGCAGCCACCCATCGGTGACAGGAACGGGGCGCAGCGCAAGTGAAACAACCTTGTTGCGTGGGCCGTCTGTTGGGGGTGCTTGTATCCAAGGCGGAACGCGCTCGGGGTGAAGTTCGAGGTCTTTGAGAAGCTTGGCGAACCTGTATTGCGGATGATCTTGGGGATCCATTCTAGAAGGGTGCTCAACAATCAATTCCTCCCAAACTTCGGAGGGCGTATCAGTGTCGAAACCAGGCAAAATGACCGCTCCTTGTGGTAGCTTGGTGAGGGCATTCATAAGCAGCGCAGTCGTGCCACGTGATCCCGTAGAGCCGGCCAAAATGATAGGGTGGTCTGGTGGGTTTTCCTGCCAATCGGCGATCTGAGCGAGGACAACAGCGCGCGCGCGGGCTTGCGTATCGGGTTGCTCTTGCGAGATGTCGAGGAATTTTCCGACGATGCTGATGAACTCTTTCGTGCGCGCCCAGTGTCCTGATTTATCAGAAACCTCAAGGTTCGAAATATCTTCAAGCGATACGCCTTCACCCTGCATTTCGTCCATCAACCCAGCGAGTGAATCTGCAAGATCAAATAAAGAACTGCGCGCTGCGAGCGTTGGGTTCTGCTGCAAAAGCGCATCCACGAGCGAGATTAATTCGATACGGCGCGACAAGGGGGAGACCGCTTGTGGGATTGTGTGAAATTTCGGGTGCTTCCCGATGTCACCAAGCAATGTGATCTGGGGTAAAAGTCGCGCACCACCACCAATGAAAAGCGAGGTCACGCGCCGACGCATCCGTGCGGTGTTTACGATTAATTGAACGCGCGCCATTGCTTCGGGCGGCTGGTCTTTCATGCGTTCGATCACGCCCTCCACCAAGACTTGGGGAAAATCTACGCCAAGTCCGAGTGCGAATATGCGGGGTGTGGATTGTGGTTCAAACATCGGTTTGGTCCAGCATGTTTTCAGCTAACGTGATGCCTTCGGGCGTTCCAACATCACACCACTTTCCAGTGTAGCACAGACCGAACATACGCTGTTCGACGAGCAATTTCGCCCAAAGCAGTTTCAATGAGAATGACACGTCAGAAATTTCAGAAAGGCGATCCGTTCGGATGATTTGCAGACCTGTGTAGATGTCACCTGCGCCGTAGGTGATCCGATCTTCACTGCCAAGAATGAAATCGCCTGACCCTTTATGCCCAACAGCATGTTGCAAGGGAACGCAGAGCAACAGCGCATCCATTTTTTCAGGCTCCCAAGCAGCCAAAAGTGCCTGTAGGGGGTTGGGCCCAAGCCAAGCCGCATCTGTGTTCATCGTGAAAACTGACCCACTCCCCAACGCTGGTAATGCGTTTTTAAGTCCGCCACCTGTTTCCAAAATCTCTTGGTCTTCATGGATTAGGGTAATGTCTGCGCGATCCTTGAGGTGTGTTTTGATTTGATCAGGGAAATAGTGGCAATTCACAACAATGCTATCTGGCTGTATGCCGTCAACTTGCTCCAGCGCATGATCCAGCAAGGCGCGACCTGCGACGTTAACCAGCGGCTTAGGGCGGTCTTTTGTGAGTGTACCCATGCGCGTACCGAAGCCGGCCGCGAAGAGCATTACAGCGTTGGGACTGTCGCGCATTTGTCTTTAAGCCTTTGAAGAATGTCGAGGGTTGGAATGGGCAGCGCTTCATTCAAAATTGCAGCAAGGGGCGCATTGATCGGTTGCTTAAGATCTCGCTGGATGTGATCCCAAACACGGGAAATTAGGTCGATGTAGGACGGCTTGCCAAAATGCATGGACAGGCGCGCAAATACACCGAGGATGCGCAGGTTTCTTTGTAGTCCAAGAAGATGGTAGGCGTTTCGAAAATTCGCGTCATTTGTCCCTGATATTTGAACATAGCGCAGGATCATCATTTCTTCGATGTCTTGCGGCACGTCCCTGCGCGCATCTTTGAGAAGCGAAACGAGATCATAGGCGGGATGGCCCAGAAGCGCGTCCTGATAGTCCAACAAACCGACGCGTGCATTGTTGGCACGGCTTGGAAGCCACAGTAGATTTTCAGCGTGGTAATCTCGTTGGATCAGAACGCTGGGTGGGTCAATTTCAGTGTCTAATAATGACATAAACTTATTTTTGAACGCGTTTTTGGCGGCAGTATCCACACCGTCTGATGCACCCAATTGATACCAATTAAAAGCAAGACCTGCCATTTGTGTCATCAAATTTGCATCATACGGATCAAGCGTGGGAGGTGGCGATTTGTGAAGCTGAAACAAGGTATCTGTTGCGGCTTGGTAGAGGGGGATCTCTTGCTCGGGAGCCTCCAGAACAACGCGAGCGTAGAGCGCATCTCCAAGATCCTCGATAATAAGTAAACCATTTGCGATATCGGAGTGGTAAATTTCAGGCGCACTAAGACCAATACTACGCAGATACTTGGTGATTTTTAGAAAGGGCCTGACATCATTTCCAAGGTTTGGGTCAGCATCCATGAGGACTGCAATCTGACCAGCCTTGTTCGCGTCGAGACGTTGGTATTTGCGCATTGAGGCATCACCCGCCAGTGGCGTGCGTGGTGCATCGGCCCAAGGTGTGTTCGCAAGGAATTTGGTGATTACGTCGTTTCTATCGGTCATGCTAAGGCCCTTGATATGCGCGTACACAACGTATCTGAACCACCCATGAAGGAAAGGTCACGTTGCGTGTTGTTGTCAGTGTATTGAAAATGTAGCGAGAGCGCGCCTTTGGGGGCCAGACTTGCCAATCGGTCTGGCCATTCGATCAGACAAATCGCGCTGCTAAAGGCGTCGGTTAGGCCCAACTCTTCGGCCTCACCTGGATCACTTAATCTGTAAAGATCAGCGTGCCAAACCTCGCCCAATTGCGTTTCATAGGTTTGCACTAAGGTGAAGGTTGGCGATGGCACATCTTCGGGGCGATCTTGCAGGGATTGAATGAGCGCACGCGCGAAATAGCTTTTCCCGGCGCCAATATCCCCGTGCAACAAGAGCGTGTCGCCTGCAATCAGACATGCGCCGATACGCGATGCGATTTCGGTCGTTGCACTTGGTGTGTCTAGTAAAAGATTGGGCAAGGTGATGGACATGACCGCAAGTTACGGTGCTTTCGCACGATACGAAACTGCGAATTGCGACTAGACTGCGACTGTCGGGCTTTGCTTGCCGTTTGCGTTGACCAACATTGCTGGGTTGGCTGAAAAAAGCACAACTGGTTTTGGTGTTAAGGTGACAAGACTGGCACCAGAAACCAAGGGCGAAACCTGAAGATCAAACGTTTCTCCATTCTTGCGCTGCAGGACGGTGGTCCATACCTCACGTTCTGAATGGCCGGCCACGAAATCGCGAATTTCACCCCAAGCAGGGCTTGGCTTGCATGTCTTTTGCCAAAGACGCGTGATGTCGCGCACGGACATGGTCTCAAGATTGCTTTCTGCACTTTCGTCAACAAAGTGTTCCATAGCCGCATTGCACTGTTGGACAAAGCCTGCGGGATCGAAGATGGCGATAGCGTGATCCATCGAATCCAAGGCAGACCGCGTGACTTCTGCTTCACTGCGAAACCTGCGCGTCAGGGAAATTTCGGCACTGATGTCTTCAAAAAGGAAAGCGATTGCGCCGTCAGGATGGGGTCTACCCGTAACGCGATACGTCAGGCCGTTTGGAAGATGCCGTGTTTCGTTGAAATTATCCTCGCTTGCCGCGGATATTACATCGGCGATGCGTTTGCGCCAGTTTGAATAATTCTTGGGCTCTGGCATGATCTGATTGTCACGCAATTGATCAAAAAGGAGAAAAGGTTTGGCCGAGCCGTCAGAAATTCCGGTGTCAGTTCGGTGATATCAAAAAGGGATGGGTTAAAGAGGACCAATTGCCGATTACGATCAAAAATAGCGAGCCCTGTTGCAAGGTGGGCAAAGGTTTTGGCCAAAGTTTGAACGAAATTGCGCTGGGCTGATTCCGCGCTGATTCCGGCGTGCATATCGACCGTAAAATTCATGTAGCCTTGATCAAATTCTTGGCTGGTTACATCAAACCAATAGGCGCGATTATGGGCGTCATCCTTCACCGTCACGCGCGTAGGCTTGTCAGTTGCTTCTGTCGTAGGTGTGAAATTGAATAACACCGCATCATCATCACGTGAAACCTGTGCATCCAGTGTTTTGTACCGCGCGTTTGACCAGCCCACGGATCCGTCTGCAAGTGTTTGCCAAACTGGAAAGGGCGCGCGGTCGCTAACTGATTTAATCAGTTCAAGCTTTGGCAAGGCTGAAAGGACATCGTGCAGGGCAATCCCGTCAATATCAAGGTCGCTCACGCGTTGACGGATGAAAACGGACGCCCCTGATGAGTGCTGTTCTATTTCTAGTTCCATCGGGTCAGCGAGGGATCGGGGCAGAAACACGTGTGAGATTTGCGCGGTTCGAGTGGTCACCGTTCTTGGAAGGTCCGAAAAGCGATCATCAAGGGCGTCGCGAAAGGACCCCCAATCAGGTGCGATCAAGTCGATACCTGTTAGAAAATCACCGGCTTCAATATTGTTACACGTCAGCAAGCCATTCGAAACAAATTCAAATGAAAGGGGATTGGATAAGGATAACGCGCCCTTATTTTCATTCACTTTGACACCTGTGACTGGCCCAAAAAACTGCGAAATCATCCGATAGGCTATGGTCAGGACCCATTAACTGATTGAGCCTGTGGGGCTGATATGATTCACG
>NZ_JABBAM010000178.1 GCF_018607965.1 Planktotalea sp. | reverse complement strand
ATGATTTCACCTATGACACCTATAGTGTCGTGGACATGGAATTCCCCAGTGGTCCCGAGGATGCGGACGGTTGGTTGATCTCAGGGTCCAAACATGGTGCCTACGAAGATCACGCCTTCATTCCTGCGCTAGAGGACTTGATACGTAAAATCACAACAACAGGCCGCCCTTTGGTTGGCGTTTGTTTTGGTCATCAAATTATCGCACAGGCGCTTGGTGGAACCGTTGAAAAATTTGCAGACGGTTGGGCCATTGGGAACCATGAATATCAGATTGGCGATGAAACCTACAAGCTGAACGCTTGGCATCAAGATCAGGTCACACGCCTGCCCGATGGCGCGCGTCAGGTCGGCACAAATGAATTCTGTAAAAATGCGATGATTTATTATGAGGGCAAAGCGCTGACTATCCAGCCCCATCCGGAATTCAATGGCCAAGCCGTCACTGGCCTTTTGGAAACGCGTGCGGATACCGTTCCGCAGGATTTGCAAGCGATCGCGCGTGCCAGATTGGCGCTTAGCGAAGACAATCAAAAAATGGGCGCACGCCTTGCGCATTTCTTCAAAACAAAGAGCTTCTCATGAGCGACTGGAAAGACAACCTGCCCGAAACCGCCGCGGCCTATTTAGAGGGGCGCAAACTGGATGAGGTAGAGTGCATCATTTCTGACCTTCCCGGCATTGCGCGCGGCAAAGCTGTGCCTGCGAGCAAATTCGCAAAACAAGATCAGTTCTTTTTGCCCGATTCAATATTTTACCAAACAATTACAGGGGATTGGGGCGAAGCTGCAGGGGACGAAGGTTTCATCGAAAAGGACATGATCCTAAAGCCTGACATGAGCACAGCCACCGCAGCACCATGGACAGGCGACTGGACGTTACAAGTTATTCACGACGCCTATGATCGCAAAGGCGAACCCGTTCCGTTCAGCCCTCGCAACGTTTTAAAAAATGTTGTGCAGCAGTACCGGAATCGCGGTCTTGAGCCTGTTGTCGCGCCTGAGATGGAGTTCTTTCTGGTTGCGCGCAACATTGATCCCGCAATTGCGATCAAGCCGATGATGGGCCGTTCCGGTCGCCCTGCCGCCGCGCGTCAAGCCTATTCGATGACGGCTGTGGATGAATTCGGCCCCGTGATTGACGACATCTATGACTTTGCCGAAGCGCAGGGTTTTGAGATCGATGGCATCACCCAAGAAGGCGGCGCTGGTCAGCTTGAAATCAACCTTCAACACGGTGACCCCGTCAAACTGGCAGACGAAGTGTTTTTCTTCAAACGCTTGATCCGCGAAGCGGCTTTACGCCACGATTGCTTTGCGACTTTCATGGCGAAACCGATTGAGCAAGAACCCGGCAGCGCGATGCATATTCACCACTCGATTTTGGACATCGAAACGGGTCAAAACATCTTTTCCGGCCCTCAAGGTGGCGAAACCGATGCGTTTTTCCACTATATCGCAGGTCTTCAGAACCACCTGCCCTCAGCCATTGCCGTGCTTGCGCCTTACGTGAACAGTTACCGCCGCTACGTGAAAGACCACGCAGCGCCCATCAATTTGGAGTGGGCCCGCGACAACCGCACAACGGGCATTCGCATTCCGCTCTCGGACACAAAAGCGCGCCGCGTCGAAAACCGTTTGGCTGGCATGGACTGCAATCCCTACCTTGGCATCGCGGCCTCACTCGCCTGCGGACTGCTGGGTTTGATCGAAGAAGAACGCCCCGACAAGCAGTTCAAAGGCGATGCCTATGACGGCGAAGAAGATATACCGCGTACGTTGGGCGAGGCTTTGAACGTCTTTGAAGAAGCCACGAAACTGCACGATATTCTGGGCCCCGAATTTGCCCGTGTTTATGCAATCGTGAAACGCGCCGAATATGAAGAGTTCTTGCAAGTCATCTCCCCATGGGAGCGCGAGCATCTTTTGTTGAACGTATGAACCTACTGTTTTCAAACGACAAACGTGGTGAATACCCCGCGAGCTGGTATGCCGCAACCGCAACGCCACTAGAGCCCTTCGCCGCATTGCGCGGTGAAAATCGCGCGGATGTTTGTATCATTGGTGGCGGATATACGGGCCTGTCAGCAGCGCTGCATTTGGCGGAATTCGGGTACGATGTTGCACTGGTTGAGGCCCATCGCGTCGGATTTGGTGCCTCTGGTCGCAATGGCGGTCAGCTGGGATCAGGCCAGCGTATGGATCAAGACGGGTTGGAGGGTTTGATGGGGCGCGACACTGCGCATCAGCTTTGGGCAATGGCGCAAGATGCCAAAGCCTTGGTCAAAAACCTGATCGCCGAGCACAAAATAGATTGCGACCTTAAACCCGGTATCGCCGATCTTGGTTTTGGAAACCGTGACGTGAAAGAACTACAAGACTACGCACACAAGCTGCAAGACGACTACGGTTACAATGAACTTGAGGCGTTGGACGCGGACGCCGCCCATGCGCTTTGCCCGTCCCCTGCTTACAAGGGTGGGTTTGTGGATTGGGGGGCCGCGCATTTGCATCCGCTGTCCTTTGCTTTGGGCCTCGCAAAAGCAGCTTCAAACGCAGGCGCGCGCATTTATGAGATGAGCCATGTGCACCATATCAAAGAAGGTGCCGAGGCGATTGTACAAACCGATAAGGGGCGCATAAAAGCCGATCATGTGATCTTGGCTGGCAACGGATATCTTGGGAATTTGAACCGCAAAGTGTCTGCACGGGTGATGCCGATCAATAATTTTATCGCAGCAACCGAACCTTTGGGGGATGATGCCGCGCTCGTTCTTGCCAAGGATATTGCGGTTGCAGACACGAAATTCGTCGTTAATTATTTCAGGTTAAGCCAAGATAATCGCCTGCTTTTTGGCGGTGGTGAAAATTATGGCTATCGTTTTCCGAACGATATCGCAGCCAAGGTGCGCAAGCCTATGACCGAGATCTTTCCACATTTACGCGATGTGAAAATCGACTATGCATGGGGCGGAACGCTGGGCATCACGATGAAACGTATGCCCTACCTCGCTCGTGTTGCGCCCAATATCCTAAGCGCATCGGGCTATTCTGGGCATGGTGTTGGGAATGCGGTGCAAGCTGGCAAGCTGATGGCGGATAAGATCCACGGTCAGGCTGCGGGCTTTAACACGATGGCCAGTATCCCTGCCCCAAGTTTCCCCGGTGCAGGCGCGTTACGTTCACCACTTTTGACGCTCGCAATGAGCTGGTACGCAATGCGCGATCGGCTTGGCGTGTAGTTACTTACCCAACTTTGACAGTTTTTCCTGCAAATCCGCCAATTGCGATTTGATCGCGTCCAGATCTTCGCTGGACTCCGTTGCCGTGACGGGCGCGTCTTCTTGAGCAGGTGCAGCACTTGGCGTTCCAGGTGGCGTCCAATTGCCCCCTGTCATTGCCTTGAAGAACGCTTCTTGCTGCGTGCGGAATGCTTCCATTCCAGGAATTTGGGCTATTGGGCTGGCTTTCGTCACCGTATCAATCACCTTGGATTGACTGTCACGCAGCATATCAAAAGACATGGATAGAAACTGCGGAACCACGCTGCTGGCTTGGCTGGTGTAACTGCGCACAAGGTCCGTTAAAACCGCGACGGGCAAAACGCTTTCGCCTTTGCTTTCGCGTTCAGCCACGATTTGCAGCAAATATTGACGGGTCAAATCATCACCGGACTTCAAATCAATGATCTGGACATCGCGTCCGTCACTGATGAACCCTGAGATATCTTCCAGCGTCACGTAGTCGCTTGTTTCGGTGTTATACAGACGCCGACTTGCGTAGCGTTTGATCAAAAGCGGTTTAATTTCGTCGGTCACCTAAGGCGCCCTCCCAAAATGCAGCAGTGCAGAAAAGCTTATGCGAGTGCAGCACGAATGGGAACCAAAAAGAAAGGGGCCGATCTTGCGACCAGCCCCGACATTCGTTGTTGGGCTGGGAGGAACCCCAGCAAATGATCTTTTCTTTAAGCGTGGCTTACTTTGCCGCCGCTTTTTTAACAGCAGAAGTTGCTTCTGTTGTTGCTTTTTTGACAGCTGTCTGTGCTTCCTCGGACGCGCTTTTGCCAGCGGCCATCATCAACTCAGCAGTGTCCATCTGAACTTTTTTCGCGATTTCAGCGAAAGACGCGACGTGCTCGGATGCTGCTTCTGCAGATGCAGTCGCCATGTCAGACATTGCTTTTGCGTAATCTGCTGGCTCTGCTTTAACTTTTGCGAAGTCGGCAAATTTCGCCAAAGTGTCTTTTGCCCAAGCGGTAGAAAGCTCTGCAGACTTTTCAGCAGCAGATACGGAAACTGCAGCGAGCTTCTCGTTCAGTGACGCTGTCGTCTTGAACGCGTTGTCCATTGCAGAGGTGTCTACAGGAAAAGCACCCATCATGTCTTTCATGATCGCGGAGAAATCTTGTGTCTTAGCCATTTTCAAAATCCTTTTGTCTATTTTGCGGGCCAGCCCCGCTTCGTTCAACTAAAGTCAAATTATACGCTGCAGTGCGGCATTGCAAGAATTTTCTGCTGCACTGCGGCATACAAATTTTTACCATAAAAATCAGCGCCTTGCATTCAATTTCACGTATGTTCCGGGCGCATCGCACAACTCTGGGTGCATATCATCGCCAAGCTGCAGTGCAGCAATTTGCTTCCCTGAGCGCTTTTTCAACCATGATTCCCAACGCGGCCACCACGAGCCATCGCTAAATTCTGCCCCCGCCATCCACGCATCCGCATCAAGGGTCATATCGTCATTTGTGTAATGACCATATCTGTTACGGCTAGGTGGGTTTACGATACCCGCGATATGACCAGACTGGGTCACAATGAAAGTTTTCGACTTGCTGCTCATCTGTTTTGCGCCGTGATAGCAGGTTTTCCAGGCTGCAATGTGGTCCGTCTCGCACGCAATTGAGCAAACAGGAACATCAACGTCTTTAAGGTGCAGTGTCTCACCAAACATCTCAAACCCGCCATCCGCGAATTCGTTGGACTGGCAAAGACCACGCAAATACTGAACCGCCATGCGCCCTGGCAAGTTCGCGCCGTCCCCGTTCCAGAAGAGCAGATCGAACGCGGGAGGGGCCTCGCCCATCATGTAGCTTTTGATCGCGGGCGTGTAGACCAAGTCGTTCGAGCGCAAGAAACTGAACGTGCGCGCCATTATGAAAGATCGTAGCAACCCGTTCGCGTTCACTTCCTCCTCGATCCCATCGATGAAATCATTCTGCAGGAAGGGTGTGAATTCGCCTTGGTCTGAAAAATCGGTCAACGCCGTAAACAAAGTCGCTGACTTGATGCTTTTGTCCCCGCGCTTTTTCAAAAGCGACATCGTCAGGCTAAGCGTCGTACCCGCGATACAATACCCAATGCAGTTGACTTGTTCTTGACCTGTGATCGCTTTCACTTCGCGGATCGCGGTCAGGTAACCATCGTCCACATAATCCTCAAGCCCCGCATTCGCGAAGCTGTCGTCTGGATTGATCCACGACACCACGAACAGCGAATAGCCCTGCTCTGTGATCCATTTGATCATGCTATTCTGCTTTTTAAGATCGAGAATGTAGAACTTGTTGATCCACGGCGGGAACATAATCAACGGTGTTTCATGCACTGTTTCAGTGACGGGCGTATATTGGATAAGCTCCATCATACGATTGCGATAAATCACTTTGCCCGGTGTTGTTGCAATGTTTTCGCCCAACTTAAACGCTTTTTCGTCCGCCAGCTTGACGATCAACTCGCCCTCATTGGCCTCTAGATCACCCACAAGGTTCTCAAGCCCGTCGAGCAGGCTTTGCCCTTCTGTCGCCACTGCCTTTTCCAAAGCATCAGGATTTGTGCCCAAGAAGTTTGTCGGGGCCATCATGTCGATGATCTGTTGCGAAAAATACGTCAGGCGGCGCTTTTCCTTGGCATCAAGGTCTTCAACTTGCGCAACCGCCTCTGCGATTGCCTCGGAATTGATCAGGTATTGCTGCTTTACGAAATTGAAATAAGGGTGTGTGTTCCACATCGGGTTGGAAAACCGACGATCGCCTTGAAATGCATCGCTCGGCGCTTCTAGCTTGCCTTTGGCTAAAACCTGCTGGGCTTCGACGTAATGTTTAACAGATTTGCCCCAATAGGCAGCCTGCGTTTCAAACACCGACGCTGGGTTCTCAACCATCTTTTGCCAATAGGACGACATCGCACTCGTGAAAAGTGCTTGATCGGGGCCATTCAAAGCGGGATTTGCTTTGGCTTTGCCCGAAACGGCTTTCAACAACCGCTCTGAAAGAGCTTCGATTTTCGCCAAGTTTGCTTTCATTTGCGGGGAATTTTGACCTACGGTGTCGTCATTTGTTGTCATCTTAACTGTTCCCGCCTATCTTCGCTGCTGTGCAGCATAATGATTTTTAGTGTACCGTCGGATTTACCTAAGAGCAAAGCGACGAATTGAACCGCCCCTCCGAGAGGCGAAATCAGGCAAGGACAACCGATGAAATACATGGCCACCTACGATATGATGGAAACTATGCGTAACACGAACCAATGGCTCGGTGCGACGGCACGATCCATGTCAGCCTATCCTATGTTCTCTGCGATGCCCAACCCTGCTTTGCAAATGATTGGCGCATGGGGCGAAGTGACTGAACGCGCGTTCGAACGTATGATCACCAAGCCCGATTGGGGCCTTCATGATCTGACCTGCGCAGACGGGCGCGATCACCTGATCAACATTCGCACTGTCGTTGAACGCCCCTTCGCCGATCTCATTCATTTTGAAGTCGTCGGACGCGAGCCGATGAAGCGTAAGATCCTGCTCGTCGCACCCATGTCTGGCCACTACGCCACGCTGTTGCGATCGACCGTGAAATCACTCATTCCTGACGCTGAAGTTTACGTTACCGATTGGCACAACGCACGCGATATTCCTGTGTCAGCGGGTAAGTTCGACGTTGAAGACTACACCTTATACCTTGTTGATTTCATGCGTGATCTTGGCCCTGACACCCATGTGATTGCTGTGTGCCAGCCTGCACCATTGACCCTTGCCGCAACCGCCTATCTGGCAGAGCAAGATCCAGATGCGCAACCCCGTTCCTTGACCCTAATCGGTGGACCAATTGACCCTGATGCTTCGGCAACCGACGTAACTGATTTTGGACATCGCGTGACGATGGGCACGCTGCAAGAGACAGCAATTCAGCGCGTTGGCTTCTCCCATCAGGGCGTGGGTCGCAAGGTCTATCCCGGGTTGCTTCAGCTTGCTTCTTTCATGTCGATGAACGGCGAACGTCACTCAAAAGCGTTCCAAGATCAGGTCATGCGCACCGCCCAAGGCGAGGCGTCTGAGCACGATCAACACAATCGTTTCTACGATGAATATTTAGCGGTTATGGACATGCCCGCGGAGTTCTATTTATCCACCGTAGAGCGCATCTTTAAGAACGGCGAAATCGCAAAGAACGAGTTTGTTGTTGATGGTCACAGGGTCGATATTGGTAAAATCACAACGGTCGCTGTGAAGACCGTTGAAGGGGACAATGATGACATCTCAGCCCCCGGCCAATGCGTTGCTGCACTTGCATTGTGTACTGGCCTGCCTGATTCGAAAAAGGCCAGCCATCTTGAGCCAGGTGCCGGTCACTACGGTATTTTCGCGGGTCGGAGCTGGCGCAATAACATTCGCCCACTCGTTTTAGACTTCATTGATGCAAATAGTGACGCGCCTAAAGCCAAGAAGAAAAAGGCTGCTGCTAAGTAATAATAAAGTGCGGCGCATTTCAATGAATGCGCCGCCCTTTTTACATCGCGAGAACCGTATCGAGCATCGCTTGCGTGCCTTTGGAAAACTCCAACGGACACGCATATGCCTCACCCCGCATCGCGTGTTGGAAGGCTTCGACTTGCAACACATAGTGATTATCACGCGGCCAGCGAAAGACCTCGCTTGATCCGTTACTGCTTACCAATTCCAAACGCGCCTCACCGTAAACCAACGGATTGAACGGCGCAGTCAGACGCGCAACGCCTTTTTCGCCATGAAATTCCATGTATTGCCAGGGCGTCATTCGCATAGACGTGGTGCTGTCATAGGTGAAACCCTCGAATTCTGCCGTGACTTGGGCGTGTACATCTACGCCGGCTTCGCGCGTGATCTGTGCAGACACGATGCGCAAAGGCTCCTGCCCTGTCACGAACCGCGCAGAGCCAAAGGTGTAGACGCCAATATCACGCAATCCACCGCCGCCGCGCGCCGCTTGCTGACGAATATTCGTGGTGTCCGCACTATTATCATAGCTGAAGGTCCCGCCTACGCGACGCAACGCACCCAACGCGCCGTCTTGAACTAGCTCTCGCATTTTTTGCCATTGCGGGTGATGCACGATCATAAACGCTTCAGCAGCGAAAACCCCTGTGCGATCCCGTGCAGTGATCAAAGTGTCAATTTCAAGAACACTCATTCCAACCGGTTTTTCAACTAAGACCGCTTTGCCCGCTTCAACCGCCTTCAATGCCCAAGGGACATGAAGATCGTTGGGAAGTGGAATGTAAATCGCATCGATATTTGGGTCAGCTAATAGCGCGTCATAGTCAGTGTGAACTGTTAAATTCGGAGCCAATTTCTGAAAAGGTTCTGCCTTCGCAACATCACTGGTTGCCAATGCTGCGAGCTCTGCGCCCTCAGCCTGAACAATCGCAGGTCCCATATGTTCGCGGGCAAATTTAGCAGCGCCCAAAATGCCCCAGCGTGTGATTTCCATGAAAAAGCCTCCCCTCAAAGTATGAGGAGAGGCTATCAACAACTTACCAGCACTCAAGGGTTAAGCGCTTGCGAGCATGCCTTTTTCTTCTGCAGATGCACGCATACTTTCTTGAAGCTTCTCAAACGCGCGCACTTCGATTTGGCGAATGCGCTCGCGGCTGACGCTGTACTGCGTGCTTAGCTCTTCCAGTGTAACGGGCTTATCCGACAAACGACGTTGAACCAAAATGTCTTTCTCGCGGTCATTCAGAACCTGCATCGCATCGACGAGCAATTCACGACGCGCTTCCAATTCATCGCGCGCTTCATAATCACCAGCTTGATCAGCATCTTCGTCTTCCAGCCAATCCTGCCATTGCATCGTGCCCTCACCCTCAGATCCAACTGTGGCGTTCAAAGACGCGTCCCCGCCCGACATACGTCGGTTCATCGAAATCACTTCTTTTTCAGTTACACCCAGATCATTCGCGATCCGCGCAACGTTTTCAGGACGCATGTCGCCTTCTTCCAAGGCACCGATACGGTTCTTTGCTTTGCGAAGGTTAAAAAACAGCTTTTTCTGTGCGGACGTCGTACCAAGTTTTACCAAAGACCAGCTACGCAGGATGTATTCCTGAATGGCCGCACGGATCCACCACATGGCATAAGTTGACAGACGGAACCCCTTCTCAGGGTCAAAGCGCTTAACAGCTTGCATCAAACCAACATTCGCTTCCGAAACCACTTCAGCTTGTGGCAAACCATAACCACGATAGCCCATTGCAATTTTCGCAGCCAGGCGCAGGTGAGATGTAACCATCTTATGCGCCGCAGCGGTGTCTTGCTTTTCGACCCAGCTTTTGGCGAGCATGTATTCTTCTTCCGGCTCCAACATTGGGAATTTCCGGATTTCTTGCATGTAGCGGTTTAAACCGCCTTCTGGTGTTGGTGCGGGTAGATTTGCGTAATTGGCCATGTCCCTGCCCTTTTATGTTTAATGCATTAACATGCAGTTAATCAGCGCGAAGCGTGGTTTCAAGTACCCCACATCTTTGCGGTGTTGCATTATAAATGGGACCAGCGCGCGCAAGTTACCAGATTTGTGTCTGCGCAATCACGCGCATGTGCTGTGCAATCGCTTATTCGCGTAAATATTGTAACAATTGGGCCATGTCTTCTGGCAACTCCGCCTCAAAGCGCATCATTTCACCGCTTATCGGATGTTCAAAACCCAAAAGCGCGGCGTGCAAAGCTTGACGATCAAAGCCACGCGCAGCGTCCAAGCCCGCCTGAGATAGCGCTTTTGCAGGCAGTTTACGACGCCCGCCATAGGTAGGGTCACCAAGCAGACCGTGTCCTGCATGCGCCATGTGAACACGAATTTGATGCGTGCGCCCCGTTTCCAAACGGCATTCAACCAGCGCCAGACACGCAGGATTTCCGAACCGCTCCACCAACTTCGCACGCGTCACTGCGTGGCGGCCTTTTCCAAACAGGACTGCTTGTTTTTGGCGATCGAACTTGTGGCGCGCCAGTTGGGTGGTCATTTTAAGGATGCCACCCGTTTCAAAACTTGCGCCCCGAATACCGCGCAGACGGGGATCGGACGCCTCTGGCACACCATGTGTCACCGCAAGATATGCGCGTTCTGCAGTATGCGCTGCAAACTGTGCTGCAAGACCATGATGCGCGGCGTCAGATTTTGCGACGACCAGTAAGCCACTGGTATCCTTATCAATGCGATGGACAATACCAGGGCGCTTTGATCCGCCAACGCCTGACAACTTTCCGCCAAAGTGATGCAAAAGCGCATTCACTAACGTTCCCGAAGGCGTTCCGGGCGCGGGATGAACGACCATGCCAGCGGGCTTGTTCACAACGATCAGATCGTCATCTTCATACACCACATCAAGTGGGATATCTTCGGGTTCGATGTGGCTCTCGGTCGCCTCTTCGACCGTTATTGCGACCTCTGCACCCTCTTGAACCTTGGCTTTTGGATCGCGCTGCACGATTCCGTCGATTGTCACCGACCCTGCCTCAAGCAGTTTGGCGATGCGCGTGCGCGAAAGCGCGGCACTCTCTGGCACATCGCGCGAAAGCGCTTTATCAAGACGCTGCGGCGGCTCTTCCTGAACCGCAAAAGTAATAATGGACGCGCTCATGCTGCCCCCTGAACAAGAAATTGAAGAACCCGCCCAATTGCGATTCTTGCGCCGTCTTGTAACTGTGCTGACGGCGGTGATGATTGGCGGGGTTTTACTCATTATCGTGATGCTTGTCATCCGCTTGAATGACAAACCTGCGCTGTTGCCCGAAATCGTTGTATTACCTGACGGCGTTGAGGCCAAAGCAGTAACGCAAGGCGAAACATGGTTCGCTATCGTCACACAAAACGATGAGATTTTGATCTTTGATCGGTTCAGCGGAAAGCTGCATCAGCGTATTCAGATCGAACCTGTCGAATAACCCGCCACCAAGGTCAGATTAACCATTCAATAACTTCCACATTAATTGAGATGAGTTGATCCGCATAGATTAACACATCCTTAAAGGCCTGCGGCAGAAGTCGCACCGACCTCTCACTGCCTTCTTTCACTCATGTATCGTACATTGGAGATCGCTGTGAGACTTAGTTCGTTAACCATTATTGTAACAAGTAGCATCTTTTTATCCGGCTGTGCCAACGACAAGACCCTGCATTTTGTCGCGGGCGCAGCCGGATAAAAATATATCACTCATCACAGTCAAAGCCCTATGGCTGGTTGTGCGGCGGCCCTAACCGCGGGTATCGCAAAAGAGCTTTATGATAGTAAATTTAGTGGCGTTGTAGATAGGAATGACGCGATCGCAACGGGCGTGGGTTGCATGTATACGGTCCGGTTTTGACCAGTGACACACTTTTCGCGCGATTTT
>NZ_JABBAM010000041.1 GCF_018607965.1 Planktotalea sp. | reverse complement strand
TTCGCCCAGTCGTTTTGATCCAAGACCACTGGCATGCGGTGGTGAATTACAGACATCGCGGTGTTCGCTGCGACAGTCACCATCGCACAGGTACGCAACGTTTCGCCGCCACTTTTCCAATCCTGCCAAATCCCCGCGAACCCCATCGTGCTATGATCACTGTTTTGAATATACCAAGGATCGCGCCCACCGTCCCCGTCCTTGGTCCACTCGTAGAACCCACTTGCGGGAATAATGCAGCGCCGCGCACGACACGCGGCTTTGAACGCAGGTTTCGCTGCAATCGTTTCGCCGCGCGCATTGATCAAAAGCGGTCCGTCGTTGGTTGCTTTGTACCAGCTTGGCACAAACCCCCAACGCATCAAACCCAATTTCCGAGTGCCTTCTTCGGTATACACACTGTGGATTTCGGTGGTTGGGCAAACGTTAAAGTTTGGAACTGTCGGCAAATTATTCGCAGGCTCAGCCGCAAAAAGCTGCGCCATAGCGTCATTGGGAAGGGTAACAGCCATACGTCCACACATACCGTATCCTAACGCTGTGTAGATTTCAGGGGCAGTGATTTTTCTAGAAAAATCGCATTCCATATTCTCCGCAGAAGAATATGCTGCAAACGTCGTATACTGAAAGGCATTTTATGACGCTTTGTATTGTCTACTTTTCCGCAGATGGTCGCACCCGCGCCATGGCGCAAGCGATTGCACAGGGGGGAAATGGCACAGCGCTAGACGTGACCAAACTGACCGATGCGGATTGGCAAACGCTCGACGCTGCAGATGCAATTGTGATGGGCGCACCCACCTACATGGGTGGCCTGCCCGCACCTTTCGTGCAGTTCATCGAACACGCATCCAGTCGTTGGGACACAGGCCAATGGTGCGATAAACTCGCGGGTGGGTTTTCCAGCGCGATGCATCCAGCGGGTGACAAGCTTAACACTCTGACCAGCCTATTTATTTTCGCGTCGCAAATGGGAATGATTTGGGTCGGTGCTGCTGAAACAGGCGCGCCCGTGGTCCCCGCGAATGTAGGCATCAACAAAGATGGATCATGGGTTGGTGTCACAGCAAGTCCTTCAGACCAAAACGGCGAACTGCTTAGCAAAGGTGATCTGGAAACCGCACGACGCTACGGTGAACGTATGCGCGCATCCCTTGATCGTTGGACATAAGAAAGGGCGCGATCCGTCAATCGACCGCGCCCTCACTGTCTTACTTCGTCGTAATGCGACCGTCTAGGTAGGGTCCATATGGACCTTGGGCTGCAAGATATTCCGCCAAAACATCCGCCACATCAGGACCGAAATCATAGGCATCCTGCGCGTCACGGAACATTTTGTACCCGTCACCGCCGTTGCGCACGTAGTTGTTAGACACAACGCCGTAGACCTTGGCAGCGTCAATCGCAGCACCACCAACCATCACGTCAGATACACGCGCGCCAACCTTGGCACTCGCGTCAAAGCTAAAACTGATGCCCGCAACTTGTGGGAAACGCCCTTTCACTTCTTCGACTTGGCTCACACCATTTTCCAAAGCAGCAACCAGAACCTCACCAGATACGCGGAACGTGGACAGCGTGTTTTGGAACGGCAGAACCGTCAGCACTTCGCCCATGGTCACATCACCCGCATCAATCGAGGCACGCAAACCGCCCGAGTTCGCAATTGCGATCTCAACACCTTGATCCATAACCCGTGCCAGCATCGCATCGGCCACAAGATTGCCCATCTGACATTCTTGAATACGACAAATCGCACGGTCGCCTTCGATCGCGTCCGCTGCGTTCGCAACAACTTTGTTGCGCACTTCTTCAAGTGGTGCCGCAGCCTCGGCGATGCGCGCTTTCGTAGCGCTATCCTCAGCAACGGAACCATCAATTACAAGCGGCTCACCCTTGGCTTCGGTGATTTCGCCAGCGTCATTAAAGCTAACATTCAGCTCACCCAAGAACTTGCCGTAGGCGTAGGCCTGAACAATTGCCGTAGTGCCGACCATCGTAGGATAGGGACCATCCGCGCGCTCATTCGTGTTGGACAAAAGCGAATTCGAGTGACCGCCAACGATCACGTCAACACCAGTCGTGCCAGCCGCAACCGCTTGGTCGACCACATACCCAGAGTGGGACAGAACGATGATCTTGTTCACACCCATTTCTGTCAGCTTATCAACTTCGCCCTGAACCGCGTTGACGGGATCAGTGAAAATAATGTTCGGACCGGGACTGGCCAATTCATCAGTGTCTTGTGGCGTCAGACCGATCAGGCCCAGCTTTTCGCCGCCGCGTTCAATCACTGTGGATTTCGCAAGCTTTCCCACCAGCAGTTCTTCACCGCTTACATCCGCGTTGGACATCAAGACTGGGAAGTTCACCGCATCCATAAAGCCACGCAGAACTTCGGGGCCGTCATCGAATTCGTGGTTGCCCACGGTCATGGCGTCATAGCCCATCTTGTTCATCATCTCGGCGGCAAGCTTACCCTTGTAATAGGTGTAAAACAGCGTGCCTTGAAACTGATCGCCCCCGTCCACGAGGATGGAGTTATTCGTGCGCGCACGGGCGTCTGCCAGTGCAGTCACCAAGCGCGCAGAACCGCCAAAACATTTGCCTTCGCCGTTGTCCTCGGCAGAACAGCCGCTGTCATATTTGCTGATCGGCTCAAAACGAGCGTGAAAATCATTTGTGTGCAAAATCGTCAGCGAATAATCCGCTGACGCGATGCCGGCCGTAAGTGCGAGGCTAGCTGCCCCTGTCAATAAGCGCGTGAGCATTTTGGAAATCCCTATGCGTTGAACCATCGATTCGCATCGTGGCGCGTCCTTGCGTTTGAGTCAAAGGCAGACGTAGCGCCAAGCAATTTTTAGCACAAATATTACGCACATAGGGCCGCTGAAAATCGCGTATTCAGCAACCACCTCAAGGGGATGTTCAAATGGATCCGCCACATTTCTATTTCACTCTGCGCACTGGCAATTGTTGCCTACACGGCGTTTCCCGGATGGCGCCGCGCGTTAACACCGACCCTGTTTGGCATGCGCAAAATCGCGCCAAACATATACAGCGACGCGCCAGACAAAAGCAAAGCGCACCTCGCTTTGATCAGTGCAGCCCGCACGCAGGCCAGCGATTTCTTCGGCCCTTTGCAAACAAACCCAAGGTATATTCTTTGCACGACCGACCGCTGCACAAAACGTTTCGGCCTGCACACCAGAGGGTTGAACCTAGGCTACCACCTTATTTTGATAGGCCCAAAAGGCATCAACGCATCTATCATCACCCATGAAATCGCGCATTCGGAACTGCACCGCACCATGGGCCTGCGCGACATGACAAAGCCCAAATTCCCGTCTTGGTTCGACGAAGGGCTGGCAAGCTACATTTCAAACGACACGCGCCTTTCGTTTGTTGGCGACCCTCATTGGATCAAATCCGCGCGCAATTTCAGACAGTGGAGCACGTTGAATTCCGCAGAAACCTAGCACCAAAATTACAGCGCCGCGTGGACGCTTGTTAAATCCGTGACTGAAACGCACGGCGTAGATGTTTTGCAGACCCTCGTTAGCCGCGTCGAAGCTGGCGAGGATTTCGACAACCTTTGGCAAGCGCTGGAATCCCAACCTTGACCACGCCGCGCCGCTGTCGCATCACTCACCCATGAAAATATACAAAATCTTTCGCGCCGAAGAATGGGCGCTGCTTCGCAAAGAAAAATCCACCACAGGCGCGCCCATTGATGTGACAGATGGATACGTACATTTCTCGACTGCCGCGCAGGCCCAAGAAACCGCTGACAAGCACTTCACAGGTCAGGACGGCTTGTTTCTGCTTGGATGTGACGCGGACGCACTGGGCGATGCATTGAAATGGGAAGTGTCACGCGGCGATGCAAAGTTTCCGCATCTCTATCGCGAGTTGCGCTTAGAGGATGTGGAATGGGCGCAACCCTTGCCGCTGATCGATGGACGTCATCAATTCCCTGCTGGACTAGAATGATATGAAACGGATCGCTGAGCAGGCTGGCCTAAAACTCCTGCGCAAAATGGATCCCGAATTGGCGCATGGCTTGGCCTTGAAGGCGTTGCAAAGCGGTCTGGCAACGTCCCCCGGTGAAATCACCGGTGCGCGTCTGAAATGCGACCTTGCAGGTTTGAAACTGCCCAATCCTTTGGGTTTAGCGGCTGGCTTTGACAAAAACGCAGAAGCGCTGGTTGGCCTCTCAAGATCCGGTTTTGGTTTTATCGAGGTCGGTGCCGCAACGCCGCGCCCGCAAGACGGCAATCAAAAACCCCGCCTGTTCCGCTTGATGGAAGACAAGGCCGCGATCAATCGGTTCGGTTTCAATAATCAAGGGATGGAAGTCATCGCGACCCGTCTCGCCAAACGTCCCGACGGCATGGTCCTTGGTTTGAACCTAGGCGCGAACAAAGATAGCGCAGATCGCGCGGACGATTTTGCAAAGGTGCTGACCCATTGCGGCGCGCATGTAGATTTTGCGACAGTAAATGTAAGCTCCCCGAACACAGAAAAATTGCGTGACTTGCAGGGGTCTGCTGCGCTGACTGGTCTGCTTGAAGGCGTGATGAACACACGCGAAACCCTCGCCAAACCCATCCCGATCTTCCTAAAAATCGCGCCTGATCTGACCAGCGACGAAATTGCAGAGATCGCAGAAATCACCATCGCGACAGGTGTGCAAGGCGTCATCACCACCAACACGACGCTCTCCCGCGAGGGGCTGCACAGCGCGCATAAATTTGAAATGGGCGGTCTCTCTGGCGCACCATTGTTCGAAAAATCGACACAGATTTTGGCGCAACTGTCCAAGCTAACCGACGGAAAACTCCCTCTGATTGGTGTTGGCGGTGTCAGCACTGCCGAACAAGCCTACGCAAAAATCTGCGCAGGCGCGTCCGCGGTGCAGCTTTATACTGCGCTTGTCTATGGCGGTCTTTCCTTGGCGGCCGACATCATCCACGGCTTGGATAAATTGCTCGAAAAAGACGGCCACGCAAATGTCGCGGACGCAATTGGATCCAAGCGCGGTGAATGGCTCTAGCCAGCAGCGCGCTCTAGTGCGGGGTATTTCCAGCCCAGCGTAATGCCCCGAGCTATGAACGAAATCAACAGCGCCAACCATAGCCCGTGATTGCCCACCATCGGCATCAAGATCAGCAGCGCAATCACATAGATCACCGCAGACAGAGCCATCATATTGCGCATGTCCGCGCTGCGCGTCGCGCCAATGAAAATACCGTCCAACATCCACGCCGCACAGCCCACCAAAGGCGCAGCAACCATGTAGGGTAAATACACACGCGCCTCCGCGCGCACCTCTGGCGAGGTCGTCATAACGTCAATGATCCATGGCCCGAACAATGCAAATGCAGTGGCCGTGCAAAGAACGGTGATCAGCCCCCAAAAACTGGTCAGCACCGC
Source organism: Planktotalea sp. (assembly GCF_018607965.1). Taxonomy (GTDB): domain Bacteria; phylum Pseudomonadota; class Alphaproteobacteria; order Rhodobacterales; family Rhodobacteraceae; genus Planktotalea. The sequence continues at coordinate 6,288 of NZ_JABBAM010000041.1, read as the reverse complement.
AGCGCGACGCACGCGCGCCACAGATCGCACGCCCATAGATTGTCCGACCAGCGTTTCAGCCGCGATTGCGAACCCATCCATAGAAAATGCCGTTATTTCCAAGAATTGCAAAAGCACATGGTTCGCGGCCAATGTCACATCGCCAAAGCGCGCGCCCAAGAAAACGAAGGATAAAAAGATCGCCTGCAACATCACAGAGCGCAGCAAAATATCGCGGTTCACACGGGCAAACAGGATCATCTGCGCACGTTCAAACACGCGCGGCCAGTCCTTCCACGCTGGCGTTTTCAACGCGTCACGACACAGCCACAACCCCAACAACAACCCAGACCATTCCGCAATCAACGTCGCAATCGCAACGCCCTCAACACCCCACCCAAGGCCCAAAACGAACCACAGATCCAGTACGATGTTCAGCCCGTTCATCCAAAGCTGCACAATCAGAACGCCACGCGTGCGCTCCAGCCCGATCAGCCAACCTGTCACCACATAAATTCCAATCGCGGCGGGCGCTCCATAAATGCGTATGCCCATATAGCTTTGCGCAAGACTTTCGACCTCACTGCTCGCAGGGGCGGTTTGCAACGCGAGCCAAATCAGTGGCACCTGCAGCGCCATGATAATAAAGCCCGCAACAAGCCCAATGATCATACCGCGGCTGAGCAATGCAGACACTTCGCCCTTGCGCCCTGCTCCGCTGGCTTGGGCTGTCAGGCCAGCCGTGCCCATGCGCAAAAATCCAAAAATCCAATAGATCGCGGTCAAAGCAATCGCGCCGATGCCAACCGCACCAATCGGTGCTGCCAAACCCAGCTGTCCGACAACGCCCGTATCCACGGCACCCAAAATTGGCACAGTCGCGTTCGACAGAACCACGGGTAACGCGACAGTAAGAACGCGCCTATGCGTTAAATCTTGAAGCGTTTTCAAGACTCCTCGCGACGAGGCATTAAGAAATGCGCGTTACCGCTAGCGAAGGGGCGATCATGGTTGTCCTGCCACGCCTCGACCTGAACAGACGCATAGCGCCGACCAGATCGCGTGACGCGCGCGCGCGCATAGGCATCGCGCGGCAACCCAGAACGCATGTAATCCACCGAAAAATCAATCGTCTTTGGCAAACGCGGCAAAGCCCCTGCTTGCAAATCTTCAAGGCTCAGCGCGCCACTTTCGAAATCTTCCCACAACAGCGACCAGCTCAGTTCAATGATCGCCGTCACCTCTAAAAACGCCGCAGTCACACCGCCATGCAAAGCAGGAATAAATGGATTGCCGATCAGCTTTTGATCAAACGGCAAAAGCGCGGTCAATTCATCGCCGCGCCGATCAAAGCTAATTCCAAGGAACTGAATATAGGGAACGCCGCCGACCAACGCGCTCAACGCAGCGTCCCGGCGCATTTTGACGTCTTGCATCGCCTCTGGGGGTTTGCGTACCATGCTTAACGCCCCTCCACAGTAAATGCGCCTGTTGCCGTGGCAACCGGATTATCGCCGTCCTCGTCGTGCGCCGTTGCACGCACAAAGGCGACAGAACGGGTCACGTGATAACAATGGGCTTGCGTGCGAATACGCTGGCCGGGCGTCGCGGGGCGCATGTAATCAATGCGCAGATCAATCGTGGCCGTACCGGCACCGGCATCTGGATGGCTCATCACAGCCGCCCCACAACACGTATCCATCAACGCAGAAACCGCACCACCATGAATGACCCCCGTCTTGGGATCGCCCACCAATTGCGGATTATAGGGCATGCAAATCTCGGCATTCCCGTCACCGATCTGCGTCAGCTCCATCCCCAATGCGACGGCATGAGGAATCGCTTCAATGAACTGCTTTGCATTTTGTGTTTGGCGGTCGGTCATATCTGGCTCCTCTTCGCCCTCACCCCTTTATGATCGCCAATCGCTCGAATGGGCAAGAGCAGCGGTTGCCCTTCTGCAAAGACGGGCCTACCTTTAGCGAAGGAGAATGAAAAATGTCCGAAATCAGGCTCAGTTTTAAAGAAATGTGCGCGCGCTTTGAAGTGACGCCGCGTACTTTGCGATATTACGAGTATATCGAGCTTTTACAGCCCGAGCGTGAAGGGCGATCCCGTTTCTACAGCACACGTGAGTGCGCGCGCATGACACTGATTCTGCGTGGCCGGAAATTTGGCATCAAACTAGAAGAAATTCGCCAGTGGTTGAAAATCTATGAAAATGAAGGGACTACCGCCCAACGTGAAGCCTTCATTGAAATGGCAGATCGCCAGTTGAGCGAACTGGAAGACCAAGCACTTCAGCTTGACGAGGCGATAAAAGAGCTTCGCCACCTTCGCGAAGAAACACGTTTGAAACGTAGCTAAAACACATTCTTAAAGCGATTTTAGGGCCTATAAACCCTCCTTTTCGGGGTGAATTGACGTTTTTTGACGCGTCTTCCCCATGAAAAATTTGCCTCTACATGAGATTACGCTTGCGGAAGTGACGTAAACTTCTAAGTGACGTAACGTACAATCTACGTAAACCTGAAAAACTGTAGTATGCAGCGTCTCAATAGATCTGGTGGACCGTACCGAGCATCTGAAAGTGTGAACGATATGCAGCCGAATGAAACATTTATGAGCATCCGAGAAATGTGTGATGCCTTCGACGTGACCCCGCGCACCTTGCGGTTCTACGAATCTAAAGAACTACTTTTCCCAAAGCGTGAAGGACAGAAACGTCTCTTTACCAAGCGCGACCGCGCGCGTCTGAAATTGATCATTCGGGGCAAGCGCTTTGGCTTTAGCCTCGAAGAAATCCGCCAGCTTTTGGACCTGTACCATGTGAACGATCAACAGCAGACCCAAATGAACCGTACGTTGGAAATTGCACACGACCGCCTAAGCGACCTTCAGGCACAGCGCTACGAGATGGACAGCGCCATCAACGATTTGCGCGAACAGATTAAATGGGGCGAAAAGATTGCTGCCTCTGTGAACCAGACCCGAAAAGCGGCCGAATAACCGGCCGCCTTTCAAATACGATCCCCTTACGCAACAAATGCAAACGGGTGAATGAATTTGAATTGAAACCGTAGACTTATTCTTAGGGAGTGGCCCCATGCCCCGTTATACAGCCCCAACAAAAGACATGCAGTTCATCATTCACGATGTTCTCAAAGCAACCGAATCCAGCATTCCGGGCTATGACGAATTAGAGGCAGATTTCACCTCTGCAATTATCGAAGAAGCGGGCAAAATCTGCTCGGACGTGCTTCAGCCGTTGAATGCGATTGGCGACAAAGAGGGCTGTACGCTGGAAAACGGCGTTGTACGCACACCGACAGGCTTCAAGGCGGCCTTTGATCAGGTGCGCGACGGCGGTTGGACCGGTCTGGATATGCCAGAACAATACGGCGGTCAGAATATGCCCGCACTTATGGGCACGGCGGTTGGCGAATTGTTCTCTGCATCCAACCAAGCATTCACAATGTACCAGGGCCTGACGCACGGCGCGGCCTCTGCGATTTTGGCGCATGGTACAGACGCGCAAAAAGACAAATACCTACCCAATATGGTGTCGTGTGAATGGACCGGCACGATGAACCTGACAGAGCCCCATTGCGGCACTGATCTGGGCCTAATGCGCACCAAAGCGGCACATCAAGACGACGGATCTTACAAGATCACAGGCCAGAAAATCTTTATTTCGTCGGGCGAGCACGACATGGCGGATAACATCATCCACCTTGTGTTGGCCAAGATCGAAGGCGGGCCAAAGGGTATCAAAGGCGTCTCGCTCTTTATCGTTCCCAAATTCAACGTGAACGACGATGGCACACTCGGCGCGCGCAACAGTGTTGCCGTTGGCTCTATCGAAGAAAAGATGGGCATCCACGGCAACTCAACCTGCGTGATGAACTACGATGACGCGACAGGTTATTTGCTTGGGGACGAACACAAAGGCATGCGCGCAATGTTCACGATGATGAACGAAGCACGACTGGGTGTGGGCGCACAGGGCCTGGCCCAAGCTGATGCAGCCTACCAGAACGCGGTAGATTACGCGAAAGACCGCCTGCAGGGTCGTGCCGTAACAGGCACTGAAAACCCCAATGGCCCCGCCGATCCACTGATCGTGCACCCTGACATTCGTCGCAGCTTGATGGATCAGAAAAGCTTTACCGAAGGCGCACGCGCGTTCTTGCTATGGGGCGCAACAATGATCGACGCCGCGCACCGTGCTGACGACAAAGATGCAGACGGCCTCGTGTCCTTGCTCACACCTGTGATCAAAGGATTTTTGACAGATCAAGGCTACGACATGACAGTCAAAGCCCAACAAGTTTACGGCGGTCACGGCTATATTGAAGAATGGGGCATGTCCCAGTTCACACGTGATGCCCGTATTGCGATGATCTATGAAGGTGCCAACGGCGTTCAGGCACTCGACCTCGTGGGCCGCAAATTGGCGCAAGATGGCGGCAAGCACGTGATGGCCTTCTTCGATTTGGTTAAGACGTTCTGCAAGGATAATGCAGGCGCAGACGAAGCCTTTGATCGTGATTTCATCGAACCTTTGAAAGCAGCGTCCAAGGATCTGCAAGCGGCAGGCATGTATTTCATGCAGAACGGCATGAAGAACCCGAACCACGCTTTAGCGGGTTCCAACGATTTCATGCATATGTTCGGCCACGTGTGCTTGGGTCTGATGTGGGCGCGCATGGGCAAAGCAGCGCGCGATGCGCTCTCAACTGGTGCATCCGACGTAGCGTTCTATGAGACGAAGCTGGCAACAGGGCGCTATTATATGGCACGCCAATTACCCGCGACAGCGCTCCACCTTATACGCATCCAAAGCGGTGCGGATACGGTTATGGCCTTGGACGCCGCCAACTTCTAAACGGGCGGTGCGTAGGAAACCACGCACCCTACAAAAGGTATACGCTTTGCCAAAACGCTTCCGCCTGACACGCCGCTTTCCCGTCTCCATGACAGAGGAAGCATATCGCCGCCTTAAACGGTTCGCGCGCGAGGCTGGCTTGGATGAGGGCGAAGCACTGTCATTCTTGTTTGAGAATTTCGACAGCGTAACACACGACGAAAACCTGCCGCATCGTTTGCGGCTGTTCAACGCCGAACTGGAAGACCGCAAGCGCTAAGGTGGGGAGAGAACCTTTGAGTAAATGGATGACCGACGAGCATAAAATGCTCGCAGAAATGACTGCGAATTTCATCACGACCGAGTGGAAGCCAAAATACGATAAATGGCGCAAGCAAGGTCAAATGGACATCGAGACGTGGAAAGAGGCTGGCGAACTTGGTCTGCTCTGCCCATCCATCCCTGAAGAATACGGCGGCGTCGGCGGTGATTTCGGCCACGAAGCGGTTATCTTAATGGAAGGCTCACGCGCTAATCTGGCAAGTTGGGGCCACGGAATTCATTCTGGTATCGTCTCCCATTACATTCTCGCATTTGGCACGGAAGAGCAAAAAAACCGCTTGCTACCTAAGATGATATCTGGCGAATTGGTCGGTGCTTTGGCCATGACTGAGCCCTCTGGTGGTTCTGACGTGCAAGCAATCAAAACCCGCGCGATCAAAGAGGGTAATTCATATAAGTTGACAGGCCAAAAGACGTTCATCACAAACGGCCAGCACGCCAACCTGATCATTGTTGCCGCCAAAACCAACCCGAATGAGGGCTCCAAAGGAACCTCCCTCGTGATTGTCGAAACAGATGGCGCAGAAGGTTTCGCACGTGGCCGCAACCTTGATAAAATTGGCGCACATGCCGCCGATACGTCGGAACTGTTCTTTGACAACGTCGAAATTCCACCAGAAAACATCCTTGGCGGCGAAGAGAACCAAGGCTTTTATCAAATGATGAAACAGCTCCCACAAGAGCGCTTGATCATCGGGTGTGGCGCGGTTGGCGCAATGGAAGGCGCGGTTGAGCGCACCATAGCCTATTGCAAAGAACGCCAAGCTTTTGGCGGACCCATAATGCAGTTCCAAAACACACGTTTTAAACTGGCGGAATGCCAAACCAAAACCACTGTCGCGCGCGCGTTCCTCGATGAATGCATAGCAGAACATCTTGAGGGCAAGCTCACAGTCGAAAAAGCTGCAATGGCGAAATACTGGCTAACAGACACCCAAGGAGAAGTGCTTGACGAATGCTTGCAACTTCATGGTGGCTACGGCTTCATGCAGGAATATGCAGTCGCAGAAATGTGGACCGATGCCCGCGTTCAACGCATTTATGGCGGAACCAATGAAATCATGAAGGAACTCATCGCGCGCGGCTTCAAATAAAGCGCC
>NZ_JABBAM010000007.1:8186-11881 GCF_018607965.1 Planktotalea sp. | reverse complement strand
GGAAGGAAGCAGCCACAACGAGCCCCACTTGGGTCGATGTCCAACCTCTCACCTAACTCCCATCTTGCGTTATCCCTGTGACCGCCCAGCGCATTTGTGCATCGGTTTCAATCGCGCAGGGTCTGAGTTTGCGCAAACGTAACAATGCTGGAACTGCATCTTCGCCTGATTCCACCATCAACCGTAGCGCCAGCATTCCTGAACGCCCACACCCACCATGGCAGTGGATCAAAACCCGACCATGCCCCCGCAGCGCGCTCAGAGTCGCGGCACGTGCCTCTGGCCAAGCCTCTACAAATGTCCGATCAGGCACGCCGTAATCTTTGATCGGTAGATGCAACCAGCGCGCACCGCTTTCTTTGATATCCGCGCCCAAGGTTTCAGCACCTGCATCCATCAATTCACCACGCGTCGTTGTAGTAATCACCAACGACGGCTTCCAATCACGGATGAAATCCAGATCGTCCCCGTAGCCACCCATACGCCCTGGCACTTGCGAGATAGCAAGCGATCCATCTGCAACCCTCAGTGCGTGAATAACAAGGTCAGTCATCGCTCAGAGACGCCGCGCACTAAACGTATCACACGTCTTCAGGTCACCGCTGTTAAACCCTTTGGTGAACCACCCTGCGCGCTGTGCACTGGTGCCATGGGTGAACGTGTGCGACTGCGGCACCTTTCCCGCACGTTTTTGCAAGCGATTATCCCCAATCATCCGCGCTGCATTCAGCGCCTCTTCCACATCACCCGGCTCTAACAAGTCCTCGACCAAACGCGCCCAAATTCCGCTGAAGCAATCAGCCTGCAACTCCAATCGCACGGTCAAAGCATTCGCTTCAACTTGGTTTGATTGACGGCGCAATTGTTCGACCTGACCCAAAATACCCAGTTCATTCTGAACATGGTGCGCAACTTCATGCGCAATCACATAAGCCGCAGCAAAATCACCCTTTGCACCGAGCTGGCGAGACAGCGTCGCAAAGAAATCAGTGTCGAGATAAGCTTTCTTATCAGCTGGACAATAGAACGGACCCGTCGCACCTGATGCTCCGCCACACGGGCTTTGTGTGACATCAGCATAAAGAACAAGCGTTGGTGTACGGTAGTCACGTCCAACCTGCTGCGGGAAAAGTTGGGCCCAAACTTGTTCCGTGGTCGCCAAGACACGGGATGAAAACTCAGCCGCGCGTTCGTCCTGCGCCGACACCTGACGCGTCTGACTTTGCGCCGGTGCGCTGCCTTGTTGCAGCAAAGGCGTCACATCGATGCCCGCGAAATACCCAATGGCAAGAACCACAAGCAAGCCAACACCACCAATGGGACCCGCACGTCGACCGCCGCCTCCGCTAGCCTGACGCCTTCGATCTTCAATATTTCGACTACCTTTTGTCCCGCGCAATCGCATGAGCGAATTCCTTGTAACGACGGCGCTTCCCATATGACCCGCCTTGGGGCACAGTATGCACATGAACAGCTACAAAAAAGCAAGCGGCTCAGAATCCTGTACCAAATGGGCAGAGGATCGCACGATTTTCGCCAATGAACGCACATCCTCTTCGTGGATGGGCACTGGACTCGCCTGTGTTGGTGTCGCCATTGGATTGAAAGCCGTTTTCGGCGATTTCGATCCAAATTGGGTGGCCAAATCCGTGGCCTCGATGTTCCTTGGAATCGCAATCATGATTTACTGGATGGCCCAGCGTCAAGCCTGCAAGGCCCATGCACGCTTGAATGACCATGACGCAGAGGCCCTGCCCTCTAGGGATTTCAAGACGCTCGCAATCGCTATGACTGTCGCGACGCTTGGCACAGGTGTCGCGACGCTTGGCACAGGTATAGTGCTCTGGTTGCTATAGACCCCGCACGCGCACGACATTAGGGTTGGCTACGACCACTTGCGCACACGAATCTGGGAAACGAGCATGAGCGAAGAGCCAAACACAGCCTACCGCGTTCTGGCGCGCAAATATCGCCCCGAGACGTTCATTGATCTGGTCGGCCAAGAGGCGATGGTGCGCACGTTGAAAAACGCATTTGCGGCAGATCGCATTGCGCAGGCTTTCGTGATGACGGGTATTCGCGGCACGGGTAAAACCACGACCGCACGGATCATTGCCAAGGGGATCAACTGCATTGGGCCCGATGGTACAGGTGGGCCGACAACTGAACCTTGTGGTGTCTGCGAAAACTGTACGGCGATCATGGAAGGGCGTCACGTGGACGTCATGGAAATGGACGCTGCATCGCGCACAGGCGTTGGCGACATTCGCGAGATTATTGAAAGCGTTCACTACCGTGCTGCATCTGCGCGCTACAAGATTTACATCATCGACGAAGTTCACATGCTTTCGACATCTGCGTTCAACGCGTTGTTGAAAACGCTGGAAGAACCGCCCGCACACGTCAAATTCATTTTCGCGACCACCGAAATTCGCAAAGTCCCTGTAACGGTTCTATCCCGTTGCCAACGTTTCGACCTGCGCCGCATCGAACCCGAAGATATGATCGCCATGCTCAAGCGCATCGCGGCTGGCGAGAATGCTGAAATTGCCGAGGACGCGCTGGCCCTGATCACCCGCGCCGCCGAAGGGTCTGCGCGCGATGCGACATCACTGCTAGATCAGGCGATTAGCCACGGCGCTGGCGAAACCACAGTTGAACAGGTCCGCGCGATGCTCGGGCTTGCGGATCGCGGTCGTGTGCTTGATCTTTACGCGATGATCATGCGTGGCGATGCGGCGGCGGCCCTCACTGAACTCGGCGCGCAATATGCGGCAGGTGCTGACCCGATGGCCGTTTTGCGCGATTTAGCTGAAATTACCCATTGGATCAGCGTCGTGAAAATCACGCCCGATGCTGCCGATGACCCGACAGTCTCGCCGGATGAACGGGCACGCGGTCTGCAAATGGCCAGTGATCTACCGATGCGCGCGATGACCCGTATGTGGCAAATGTTGCTTAAAGCGCTGGACGAAGTCGCCTCTGCTCCCAACTCGATGATGGCTGCTGAAATGGCAATCATTCGTCTCACGCATGTCGCCGAACTTCCCAGTCCCGAAGAATTGATCCGCAAGCTTCAAGACACGCCGGCCCCAACTGTCCCTAACGGTGGCGGGGGTGGCAATGGCGGCGGCATGGGCACAGGAACAACAACCGTGGCCAGAGCACAATCGCATGTTTCGGCTGGCCAATCAGGTGGGGCCGCGACGGCCCAACACCTAGACGTTGATGCACTCGCGCGCTTCCCAACGTTTGAACATGTGGTCGAACTGATCCGCACCAACCGCGATGTGAAATTACTTGTCGATGTTGAAGGCGGCGTGATGCTTGCTAACTATAAACCCGGTCGCATCGAATTCGTGGCACACCCCAAAGCCCCTGCCGATCTGGCCCAGCGCTTGGGGCAGAAACTGCAACTCTGGACTGGCAACCGTTGGGCCGTGACACTGGTAAATGAGGGCGGCAAAGACACAATCGCCCAAATCCGCGACGCGGCAGACATTGCAATGCAGGAAGAAGCTGCTGAACATCCACTTGTCAAAGCTGTGTTCGACGCGTTCCCCGGTGCCAAAATTGTCGATATCAAGACCCCGCAAGAGATCGCGCTAGAAGCTATGGCCGAAGCCCTTCCGGAAGTCGAAGACGAATGGGATCCTTTCGAAGAGGACTAAACCTTGCACCTGCCCCAAACTGAC
>NZ_JABBAM010000007.1:0-8086 GCF_018607965.1 Planktotalea sp. | reverse complement strand
TTTGGCTCTATTGGGGTGGGTGGCATATTTTCCTGACTGAACAGCTGCACGATTCCATCTTTTCGGCCATACGAATTGGCTGCATCGAGCACTCAGCCTTGTTCCTCGCCCTTGGGACTGCAATATGTATTTTAACACTAGTATTCACAGCGTGGCCGAAACGGCCCCAAACGTAACGGAGACATACGATGTTCAAAGGACTAGGCAACCTCGGCGATATGGCCGGTATGATGAAAAAAGCCAAAGAAATGCAGGACCAAATGGGTCAAATGCAGGAAGACTTAGCATCCATCACAGTCACGGGTGAAAGCGGCGCAGGTCTTGTCAAAGCAACGGCAACGGCCAAAGGCGAACTGACTGCGCTCGACATTGATCCCTCCATCTTTAACGGCGATGATAAAGAAGTCGTGGAGGACCTGATCCTTGCAGCCATCAAAGACGCCCAACAAAAAGCAGCTGCAAAATCAGCCCAAGAAATGGGTAAACTGACCGAAGGCCTAGGTCTACCAGCAGATATGAAACGGCCTTTCTAAATGTTGCGGCTGTCAGCAGCTTTACTGGGACTTCTTTTCGCCAGCCCTGCAACAGCCCAATATTGGGCAACAAAAGAGATTTGCGATGTAAAAGCGCCGCAAATCCACGCATCAGAATTTGCCCCCGCGACCGAAGGTGACCTGCATGCACGCGCTGCTGAAATCCCTAATTCAGTTGGGCCGTTCTGGAAAGTGGTCGCCCCGAACGGAACAGTCTCGCATCTTTGGGGGACCTTCCATTCCAACCACCCCCTTATTCTTGATCTGCCCGGCCCTGTTTTGGACGCACTTCATGGCTCCGATCTAGTCGCAACAGAGATCGATGGCATCCACTCATCCCGCAGAAAGCTGGAGATCCGGCAATCTGGTTTGGAGGCTTGGCGTCCAGCGCGCTCTGGGTTTGATTTCGATACGATTGATTTGCCCGAGGACGTGATCGATTGGATAAAATCACGCTTTGCCGGTCTTAATTACGGGCGTTATGCACTCGACCATTTAACCCTTGCTGCAGTGGCCGAAACACTGCTGTCCGACCCCTGTAACGATTTCGCGTATGGCACCTTTCCAACGCAAGACAGCCGCAGCCAGATGCTCACAGCGATTGAGGGCATCGACTATATGCCATTGGAAGCATTCGACAGGTTTGCAAAAGATCTGAAGGCCCCCGAGCACGATCTACTTGCGACCTCTATGATCGCCATTCTAGGGCCTGCTTTTAACCCCAAAGCGACCCCAGAGGCCCGCGCGACCTTGTTTGAACTCTATCTGTCGGGGCGAATAGGGGTCATGATGGCGTGGGAAGAAAGCTATCTCCGCTCTATCCTTGGCGTGTGCGCCCGTGTTCATCTCGCACGCGCGGATGGTTATCTTTTGAACCAACGCAACAAAGAATGGGTGCAAACCTTGGGCGATACCATGCTTGAGAAAAAGATGTTTATCGCGGCTGGCTCGTTTCACTTGCCCCGCAGCGAAGGATTGGTCGCCCTCTTGCGGGCGAAGGGCTATACTGTCTCGCGCATTCCATTGGAGCGATAAGTGTGAGCGGTACCATAGACATAGACGCGCTGATAGAGTTGATGGCCAAGCTGCCGGGGCTTGGCCCCCGCTCTGCGCGTCGCGCTGTCTTGCACTTGATCCGCAAACGCGCGCTGCTGCTCACCCCCCTCGCCGACCGCATGCAGACCGTTGCCGAAACCGCACGTGAATGCCTGAATTGTGGAAACGTCGGTACGTCCGATATTTGTGATATCTGCGAAAGCGAAAAACGCGCCAATGGTATTTTATGCGTGGTCGAAGATGTTTCAGATCTTTGGGCTATGGAACGATCCGGCGTCTTCCATGGCCGCTACCACGTTCTCGGCGGCACGCTCTCTGCTCTTGATGCGATCGGTCCGGATGAGCTGCGCATACCCCGCTTAATCGACCGTGTGACCAGCGAAGGCATAACGGAAGTAATCCTCGCGTTGAACGCCACCATAGATGGCCAAACGACAGCGCACTACATTGCTGATATGCTAGAGGCGCGTGTGACGCTGACCTCCCTCGCCCAAGGCGTTCCAATCGGCGGCGAACTCGACTACCTCGACGACGGCACAATCACCGCCGCGATGAATGCTCGAAAGCCGATCTGAAACGATCCGTTTAGATTACATTAAAGTTTACGCTTAAAACACCGCCCTTTTAATTGGCGCGAAAAGCCCTCTATGCGGTGCGGTTTCAATTGCGTTTTCGATGGTGAGGTTGATTTCAGTCCCACCATTTTTCTCCTCTGAGGAATAGGTGACCTGACAGAGCGGCTCGTCGATGTTCGCCATTTGAAACGTGCGCGCGTAGATGTAGGGCGGATCAAATGCGATGACTTTCCCTACGACCATCACGACCTTTTTGTTGAGGTGCACCACCATTCTGTATTTTGCACCCGGCTTTAGAAAATTTGTCGTTTGGCAAATTCATTAAGATGTCATTGGCTACAGGCGCGGGGCTCACAGAGTTAATGCGAATACTTCTGGCAAGTAGCGGCTTGGTCATAAATTTTGTGTAGGCGATCACAGTTTTTTTGAGGGATTTTAGGCCCGCGTTGGATCAATATCCTGTGCCGCAAGAAATGCAGGTAAATCGTCGACGCTTTGCAAGCCCAGCAACGCCTTCATCTTTTCGATGTTCTCTTGACACATCATTCAGACACGGCTGGCCAAGTTCACAATACGCGCGCCATGCGGTAATTTCGGAAGTACTTGCTCCGTCACTTGGTGCAAGCCAAAAGCATTGACCCTTAGTAATTGGATTTGGTTGTCAGGGCATGGCGCCAATCCGGCATTCTTGATCAGTACATCAAACGTCCCGTGCAGCTGAGCGCAAGCGGCTGATACGGCCTCCACGTCCAAAAAATCAACTTGTATCCAATGATCAACATTTTCGGGCAGGCTAGCGATAGCACACATGTGAATTCCAGCGCCAAAGACAAGGTGGCCACACCCATTGCGGCGTTCTGTATCAAATTGGTCAGCTCGCAAAAAGACCGCTTCATCGCGGTTAGCCGAGGCATAAAGCATCATCACACGCGCCCCTTTGGATAGTTGGTGACCTGCGACTTCGACGGCTTTTGATGTATGGCGGCTGAATGAACGGATAGGTGTTCCGATCCAGATCGCTTGATGCGCTGCATTCCGCGCTAAAGAAGGAACCTCTTAATTTTTGCCACGTATCAGGCTTTGACCAAGCGTGAAAAATGAAGTGCCCAATCGCAAAGATAGTCATGTCCAAGCTGGGATTGATGGAATCCCTGATCGCGAAAGGCACGATATCGGTGTCGATTTCGTCGGGCGACGGATGCGTTTAGGCCCTACTTGTAAATGTCCGGCAAAAGCGTCGTGGAAATCGCCGGCACGTAGGCAATGAAGAGAACAACAATAAACATGCACAAAACGAACGGTACAGCACGAACCGCAATTTTGAGGATCGACTCGCCAGTGATGCCTGCAACAACGAACAAGTTAAGCCCCAATGGCGGGGTAATAAACCCAACGCCCAACGCCGTGATCATCATGATGCAGAACTGAATTTCGTTCATTCCGATGTTATCCGCCAAAGGCTTGAGGATTGGCGCAAGGATCACGATGTTTGGCGTCGTCTCCATGACGCAGCCGGCCGCGATCAGAATTCCAATCATCAGCAAAATCAGAATCCAAGGCTCGTCTGTCAGGCTTGTGATAGAGGTCACAAAGCCCTGTGGCACACCCATGATTGCCAAGGCTTCGGCAAGAGGCACTGAGAAGGCGATGATCGGAAGGATAACGCCGTTCACCTTTGCAGAACTGACCAGCATCGCGGGGAAGTCCGCAAAGCTGAGCGTGCGCATGATGAAGCCCATCAGAATGGTGACAACGACAGCCGTTGCGCCAGCTTCCGTAGGTGTTAAACGACCTGAAAAGATGCCATAGAAAATGATGCCTGGTACAATGAACGCATACCAGCCTGACTTCAGCGCTTTGCCGACACCAACCAGCCATTCAGTCCCACTCATCATCCCGCCACCTTCATAATCGTGAATGCGATTCATAATCAGGTTGGTGATCAAAATTGCCAAAAGGATTGCGATGCCAGGGATCAGGGCAGCAAGGAACAACGTGGACGCCGATATACCCAAAACAAGGCCAATGATGATGTAGGCTATTGAGGGGGGGATCAGGATACCCGTACAGGCACCTGCCGCAACAAGCGCGCAGGCGTAGGGGCGGGGATATCCGCTTTCCACCAAGCGCGCGATGGTCATGCGACCTACAGCGGCAGCACCAGCGGCGTCGGATCCAGAGATGGCAGCAAACATGCCACAAACGAGGACCGTTGCAGAACCAAAACCACCCTTTGTAAAGCACGTGAGCGCCTCAGCGACGTCAAGAAATTTGCGGCTCAATCCAGTACGCACCAAAACATCGCCTGTCAGAATGAATAATGGAACCGCCGTTAATGCAAAGGCATCAATGCCTGTAAACAATCGCTCACCCACAAGGCTGAGGGGCAAATCGCCTGACATGACCAGCATCAGAATGGCAGAGCTGCCGATGGCGGCCCAAACAGGCACAGCAAGCGCAATCAGTGCAACGAACATCAAGACAGGGACATAGAAATCCCAACCGAGTTCTACTGTTTGTTGAAGTGTATTCCAGAGCATTTCAATATCCCTTATTCAAACAGCGTATCGCCCTCGTAGACGGGGGTACCATCTCGCAGGGATTTGAAATCTCGTGTGAAGGATTGCAGCAATCGCCAGATCATCAACGCAAAACCAAGGGGAACAGAGAAAATGAACCAAACCTTGGAAACACGTAGACCGTCTGTAACGGAGCCGAACTTATAAGAGACATGTAGCGTCTCCCATGACCAATAAAGCGCGATGCAGGCCACTGTGAACATTACCAGATCACCAAAGATATAGAGCAGCGCCTTTGGTCGTGGCGACAGGTAATGCATGACCACATCAATACGAATGTGCGCGCGTTCTTTTACCGCTGCTGACGCACCAACCCAAGCCAGATAAATAAAGGAAAAGCGGACGATTTCTTCGCCCCATATGGAAGAATACGCGAAAACCTCGCGTCTCAGGACTTCGACAGCCATCGTGACCACAAGCATCACGTAAAACACGAGCAACAACCAGCGCTCAGCATTTCGGTCTACATTTCGCAAAAATTCCATCTGGTGTCCCACCATAAATATGCGGGCCTCATTGCGAAATGATCTTACGCGCTGAGGCCCGCATGGAAATAGGTCTGGCGCAGCCGGGTACCCGCGCCAGATCACACTTTAGGCGTCGTGGACGTAGTATTTGCCCTGCGTACCTGCCGCTTCTTCCATCTTCGCAAAGTTGTCCATAGAACCGGCCAACTCTGTCTTGAAGCTGTCCCACTCTGCCAACTGATAACCACCAGCCGCTTTCCATTCGTTCAACTGATCCTCAGAGAGGCTGTGGAATTCTACGCCGGATTTCGCCAGCTCAGACATTGCGTATGCACGCGCGGATGGAACCTTGGACAGGTTCTGGTGCGCGGTCATTTCAGAGCCCCACATGATGCCTTCCTGAACGTCGGCAGGCATGGAATTGAACCACTCCAGGTTACAAGAATAAACCTGTGAGTCTGGAACCGCTTGCGTGAATGTCACATGGGACAGGATGTCCTTGAAACCAAACACATAAAGCGCGCCAACAGATGGATCGAGCGCGTCTGCAACACCCTGCTTGATCGCAGAAGGTGTTTCGCCCCATGCGACTGGCGTCGGGTTCGCACCAACCATACGGTAGTACTGCTGCAACATTTTGGAACCAGGTACGCGGAACTTAACACCGTCCAGATCGGATGGGGACAGAACAGCGCCTGCGCCGCCTTTGCGAACCGCAACAACGCGCGGATCGATGTTGACGTAGAACAATGCTTTAAAGCCGTTCTCTTCAACTTTTGGTTCAACCGAGGACTTCCAGAAGTCGGACGTCACAAGGTTTGTGAAGCGCTGGTTGGAACCGCAAAGGTAGGGCATGTTGATCAAATCAACCGTGGACGCGAATGGCGCAAAGTTGGAAAGCGAATGCTGCGCCGCTTGGATTGTGCCACCTTGTACCGCCTGAACCAAAGCACCGCCTGCACCAAGCTGGCCACCAGGTGCGAGCTTGACATATACTTTGCCATTCGTTGCGTTCTGGATGTTCTCTTTGAGATCGAGCTGCATGATCGGGTAGCTGCGCGAAGCACCTAGCACATAAGCAGTCGCGATTGTCATCGTGTGCTCTGCTGCTTTCTCGCGATCACGCTCTTCGTTAGCAGTTTGCGCGGTTGCTTCTGTAGACCAAAGCGTACCTGCTGCACCTGCAACCAAAGCTGCTGTAAAGCCGCCTGCAGCGGACAATTTCAAGAAGTTACGGCGCTCTGTCGATGCGACCATCTTATCGTCTTCATTCATTTGTAATTCCTCCTATAGGACTGATTAGCTGTCGTCTTGTTTTTTGCGAGCAGCTTCTTTTTGTAAAATTGCGACCACGAACAAAATCGTAGCCGCGAACAGCACCAGCATTTCACCAACATCGCCAAAATAGGTCACATCCCAAAATGCGCCCGAGGCAACATTTACGAAGTAGACGAGAAATACGATAAATGACGCGAACATGAACATGGCGACCCTCCCAGGCGCTGGTTACTCCATCATGAAAGCGCTTTCATTGAGTCTTTGCAAGCGCTTTCATCCAAATTTGGCAAAATTCAATTTTGCCTGTCTTTTTCAAAAGGTTTCAAACTACAGTAGACCCTGTAACCAAAAAGGCCTAGCCACATGACGTCTCATCAAGCCGTTCCTACTTTGGATGACGTTGCCAAGGCTGCGGGTGTTTCACCTGCGACGGTCTCTCGTTCTTTGAATTCACCGGGCTTGGTATCCAAGTCAACGTTGCAGCGGGTCAAGTCCGCTGTTGATGCTTTGGGTTACACCCCACACTTTGGTGCGCGCTCCATGTCAGCAAAGCGGACTATGACAATAGGTGCCATTATTCCGACGATGGAGAACGCTATTTTCGCCAAAGGCATTCAAGCCTTTCAAGAACGGCTTCATAGTCTTGGTTACACTTTGCTCATCTCTAGCAATTCTTACGATCCTGAGATTGAAGCCGAGCAGGTACGCACCCTCGCTAGTCGGGGCGCTGATGGCATACTTCTGATCGGATATTGGCGCGAAGAAAAGGTTTACGAGTTTCTAAAACAGCGCAATATCCCTTTTCTTTTGGCTTGGGCATTCGCCGCAAATAATGCCTTGCCTGCGATTGGCTTTGATAACCGTGCGTCCATGTACCAGCTTTGTGATCAAGTTCTTGCAATGGGGCATCGAAATATCGCTGTGATTTCTGGCACGACCGAAGGCAACGATCGCGCAACAAACAGATTAAAAGGCATTACCGAGCGGCTCAAAGTAGAAGGGATTGATCTGGCTTCAGTCCCGATCATTGAAACACCATACGACATCGACAATGGTAGCGATGCTTTTGAGCGTCTTATGAGATTGCCAGATCGCCCAAGTGTTGTGATGTGTGGCAACGACGTCCTCGCCGTTGGCGCAATGCAACGTGCTCAAGAAATGGGAATAAAGATACCTTCCGACGTCTCTATAACTGGCTTTGACGGGATCGAGTTAGCGCGTGTCGTCACCCCTAAACTGACAACCGTACGTGTCCCACATTCTGAAATGGGCCGTCTTGCTGCGGATGAACTTGTATGGATGGTTGAAAGTGGTGAAGTGGGACGTTCGCAAGAACTCGCAAGTGAAATCGTCGTCGAAAAGTCAATTATATCGCTTGCCTGAAATCAAAGTTTAGATGACGGCAATGTCCGCCATGTATGATTTTGTCCATCATCGAATTTTGCAGGTGTAGCGAAAGTCGTGTGTAGAAAGATATGTCTCAATTCAACAGACGAGCATGTAAGGCATTTGGGGACTTTCATATGAACTTTTGAAATCCGCACCTGTTTGCGCGAATGCGTCATGCAAGTCGTTCTGGAAAATATCTTATTGGTTGC
>NZ_JABBAM010000083.1 GCF_018607965.1 Planktotalea sp. | reverse complement strand
TCGTGAATCATATCAGCCCCACAGGCTCAATCAGTTAATGGGTCCTGACCCTAGGATCACGCGAACCCGCGATCAGATGGGGCCAGCATGGCAAAGAAGAGCACAACAAATCCATCCTTAAATGTGATGATAGTCGTCCAAAATGGCCGTTTGGCCTATGAAGCAGCACTTTTTGCGGCCTCTTTGCGCCATTGCAGTCCTGATTTTCAGGGTCGCTTGCTTTTGGCTGAACCCATGCCTAGCCCGCTTTGGGCAAAAGACATGCGCCTGCCAGACGGCGAATTGCGCGACTTGCTGATCGAACTTGGCGGCGAATTCATTCAATTCGAAAGTAAAGTTTTTGGTCAAAGTTACCCCTATGGCAACAAGATCGAAGCCTTGGCTGCGATGCCCAAGGGCGAAAACTTCGTCTTCTTTGACACGGACACTCTGATCACAGGCGATCTATCTGAAGTCCCGTTCGACTTTGCACGCCCGTCTGCTTCGCTACGTCGCGAAAACACGTGGCCCCAGCAAGAACTCTATGGTCCCAAATACGCTGAAACGTGGAAGTCACTGTATGATAAGTTTGGCCTTGATTTCGAGAGCTCGTTGGATCTGAAATATCCAGACGAATACTGGCGCCGCTACCCCTATTATAATGCAGGCTATTTTTACTCTGAATGCCCGCAAAAATTTGGTTCGCGCTTCTTGGAATACGCGACAGCCATCCGCGATGATGCGCCTGTTGAACTTGTGTGCCAAACGCTTGATCCATGGCTTGATCAGGTTGCGTTGCCTTTGGTCATCCACAGCTTTGGAGGCGGCAAAGATACCCTGTCTCGTGGCCTGTTAGATGGCGATGTCAGTTGTCATTATCGGATGTTGCCCCTGCTTTATGCGCGTGAAAGCGATCGTGTGGTCGAGGTGCTCGAAGAGGTCACAGCGCCCAACAAGATCAAGAAGGTCCTCAAGGGTTCTGAGGTCATCAAACGTATGGTCTATCAGGGTCGCGGCCACAAAGTGCGTGACCTCTTTGATCAAGACGAC
This sequence comes from Planktotalea sp., assembly GCF_018607965.1. Classification (GTDB taxonomy): domain Bacteria; phylum Pseudomonadota; class Alphaproteobacteria; order Rhodobacterales; family Rhodobacteraceae; genus Planktotalea. The sequence continues at coordinate 11,270 of NZ_JABBAM010000083.1, read as the reverse complement.
CTGCCCCGAAAGGAGCAGGCCATTCGCAACCGGATCAAGAAAAATAACTTCTGGATGCGTTAACCGGCACGAAAACATCTGTCCGCTTATGGGCAGAATTCCAAAACGCATGTTCCAAATTCCGTGCGCTATGTTGTGAGACTGGCGTCATTGGCATAAAGCTATCCCAAACGCATATAAACCTGAGGATAGAAAACATGACTGATGGACCCAGCTACGGCTTTGACACGTTGCAAATTCACGCAGGTGCCCGCCCTGATCCCGCAACAGGCGCGCGCAACACGCCGATCTACCAGACCACAGCTTATGTTTTTCGCGACGCAGAACACGCAGCGGCCCTCTTTAACTTGCAAGAGGTCGGCTACATCTATTCCCGCCTGACCAACCCAACGGTCGCGGTTTTGCAGGAACGCATTGCAACGCTTGAGGGCGGTGTTGGCGCGGTTTGCTGTTCTTCTGGTCACGCAGCCCAGATCATGGCGCTGTTCCCGCTGATGCAACCCGGCATGAACGTTGTTGTGTCCACACGTCTGTATGGCGGCACGATCACGCAATTTAGCCAAACGATCAAACGTTTCGGTTGGGAAGCCAAGTTTGTTGATTTCGACGACGGCGCTGCTGTCAAAGCTGCCATCGACGACAATACGCGCGCGGTATTCTGTGAATCCATCGCAAACCCCGGCGGCTACATCACTGATTTGGATGCCATTTCTGCGATCTCTGACGCGGCAGGCATTCCCTTGATCGTGGATAACACGACAGCCACGCCATATCTGTGCCGCCCTATCGAACACGGCGCGACACTGGTCGTTCACTCCACCACGAAGTACCTCACAGGCAACGGCACTGTGACAGGTGGTTGCGTTGTCGACAGTGGCAAATTTGACTGGACAGCCTCAGACAAGTTCCCATCCCTCAGCCAGCCAGAGCCTGCATATCACGGCCTAAAATTCGCGGAAACCTTCGGCCCATTAGCCTACACATTCCACGGCATTGCCATCGGTCTGCGCGACTTGGGCATGACCATGAACCCACAGGCCGCGCACTACACATTGATGGGCATTGAAACCCTGTCCTTGCGTATGGATCGTCACGTGGAAAACGCGATGACAGTGGCAAGCTGGCTCGAAACGAACGAAAACGTGGATTACGTCACATACGCCGGCCTGCCGTCATCGCCCTACAATGACCGCGTCGCGAAAATCTGCCCAAAGGGTGCAAGTGGTTTATTCACCTTCGCGCTCAAAGGTGGCTATGACGCTTGCGTGAAACTGGTCAACAGTCTTGAGATTTTCTCACACGTTGCAAACTTGGGCGATACACGCTCTTTGGTCATTCACTCGGCTTCTACAACCCACCGCCAATTGACGGTTGAGCAGCAAGAAGCAGCCGGCGCAGGCCCGAGCGTTGTGCGTATCTCCATCGGTCTGGAAAACGCTGAAGACCTGATTGCGGATTTGGATCAGGCGATCAAAGCCGCGTCCTAAGTCGTTCAAAACTCAAAATGAAAAGGCCCCGCACTATGTCGGGGCCTTTTTGTTATTCAGCGATGGCGAACACGACTTTGACGCGCGCACTCTGACTGACTTCGCCCTGCGCAATTGGCACGGAAGATGAGCGCGACATCGACATTTCCATCATCGGCGCCGGCATTCCGCCACCATCATTCAAGTCCTCAGTGATCAACAAAATGTCCCCTAAAGTGATCCCCGCTGCCGTTGCATATAGCTCGGCTCGACGACGCGCCTCTGAAATGGCAGCCATGCGCGCTTGGTCAAGGATTGGGGACGGATCAATCAGCCCCAATCGAAAGCCCGAAAACGAATTAGCACCGTCGCGCGTCACCTGATCCAAAACGGCACCAAGCTTGTCCAAATCACGCAAATTCACTTGGATCGAATTGGACGCCTCAAAGCCCACAGGCGGAATCATCTCACCGTTTTCATCGCGCGAATTTTCGCGCCAAACAGGCCGCAAGTTCAATGATGATGTCTGCATATCTTTCGAATCGACCCCCATTGCATCCATCCGCGAGAGAATCGCTGCGACCGCTTCATTGGTTTTTGCCAATGCATCCGCCGCACTTTTCGCGGCATGACGCGCCCCAAGCGAGATCACAGCTTTATCAGGTGCCGCGCTGACACTGCCGTTCCCAATCACAACAACAGTCCGCATCGGGGCCTGCGTCTGGGCGATCACAAGGGTCGCATGACTAGCTCCCAAGGCCAGAAACAGCACAAATATCCAATTTTTTAGGGGCATTGTAACTCTCTTTCTCTATTCAAATTGCAAACACTGCAGGATCATCCTGCCCGCTATTAGATGTTAGACGCAAGCGCAGCACTGATCCTTGGGCGAAAAGCCAATGTAAGATAGGAAAATTTGGGGTAAACTTCTCTACGGCAAGACTTCTTTCGCTAGGCAAGAAGCTGCTATACTTTGGTTAATGTGGCGTACCGACTCCCAGTGCGCGCGTGGGGAGACTATTTAACTCGTATGAGACCGAATTTTGCACTGTCGCTTTCCTACAGCGGAATCCAACTCCTTCAGCGTCAGGCTGCGGGATGGGGACGCGTGGGCGATGTCGACATAGGTTCCGCCGATCTCGCAGGTGATCTTGCCGCGTTGAAAGACAAGGCAAGCACGCTCGGCAGTGGACCTGTTGAAACCAAACTGATTATTCCCGATGATCAAATCAAATATCTGTTCGTTGATGCCAGTGGTTTGGATAAAGACGCGCTTCATGCCGCAGTCCTAAGTGCCCTCGATGGCGCTACACCTTACCCGGTGGATGAGCTGGAATTTGATTTTGCCAATGAAACAGACCGCGTCTATGTTGCTGCCGTCGCCAAAGAAACGCTGCAAGAAGCAGAAGCTTTCGCAACCGACCATGGCTTCGAACCCCTTGGATTCGTTGCCGCACCCCCATCTGATCTGTTTCCCAAAGAGCCAAATTTTGGATTGAGCGCATCTGCTAAAGCTAGGGGTGTCGTGGCTTTAGAAACTGACAGTGTTCTCGCTATCGCGACGGGCGAAGCGGTCGCAATGCACCCTGTTGCCAAACCGGTGTCTGTTACGGATGAGGTTGCTTACACTTCGCCGCTCGCCCCGAAAATAGACCCGGCCACGATTGCAGACCCCACAACGCCTGCTCTTCCTGGTTTCTCTTCGCGTCGCGCTGACCCTGTGAAACAGGAAATCGAAAATGTACAAACGGCACCAATTGTACAAACGATTGAAACACCTGCCCTTATTGCTCCACGGCTTGATGGCGCACATCGTGATGTAGGTTTAGAACGACCACCTGTTGCACCGATCCCCGTTTCAGCCCCAACCTTGAACGAAAACGCCAATTCACCACGTATCACGGGAATGTCCATGGCTGCGTTGAACGAGGGCGATGTTGGCGCAAGTCTATCAGCAATGCGTCCTGGCGTGGCGCAAGATTATGATAATGACCTACCTCAGATGCCTGCGGGTTTCGCGGCTGTACCGCGCTCTACCCCCCCCTTTCGAGGTGCGGCTGATGGCGCACCGATTGCCGATCTTCGCGCCCCTCAGGATCAGCCCGATGCAACAATTGCACCGATTACAAAACTGAAGCGCAATGGTACGTCTGCCGCGATCAAAGTTGCTGCACTTGCTGGATCAGCGGGTGGCGCAGCTGTCGCTGGTGTCCAAGGGATCTTAGCCAAACGCGCCCTGGCAAAGAGCACGTCAAAAGAGCCTCTGCCAGAGCCAGAGGTCGAGATCGTCACGCAAGACGAAAAAGAACGGATGACCGTTTTTGGAGCGCGCAAGCCAAAGAAAACAAAAGATGCCAGTCCAGTTGGAGGCAAGCCCCACTTTTTGGGACTTATATTGACGGCGATCTTGCTTTTGTTCCTTGTCACCGTCGCAGCTTGGGCGTCCGTATATCTTGACGAGGGTTTGGCCCGTTTCTTTGGTGGTACGGATCGTAACACAGCAGTTGCAGAGCTTTCGTTCACAGACGAGGGGCCAAACGAAGAGGAGTTGGTCGAGCTGGCCTCATTCGAAAGTGGTGAAGAAGATTTTGCGACTGGCGAGTTGCCGTTTACCCAAGACGCACTTGTGCAGGTCGAACCATCTCCACCGCTAATTTCGCCCGAAGAAGCAGCCGCAAAATATGCGGCGACGGGCATTTGGCTTGCAACGCCCATTCAACCCGCATCGCCCCTTAAGATTTCGCTAGACGACATATACTTAGCATCCATCGACTCTCGCATCGTTGGGCAGGATGCATTTGCCCTTGCACCCCTAAACCGCCCCCAGGACTTTTTGCCAAACGGGCTTAGCGCACCGATACCCGCGGGATCGGATCTAGCAGACAACGATCTAGTCGTCGCAACACCCGATGGTGTCCTTACGCCGGAAGGCGCTTTGGTAATTCTGGGGCGCCCTTCGCGCGTGCCTCCAGCACTTCCTGAGCGCCTTCGCACCGCGGCATTGACACCTGACGACACACCAATAGCAGACGTAATCGAGGATCTGCCCGTTGCGTCCTTACGTCCAAAAGTGCGCCCCTCAGGCCTAGTTGAAAATGCCGAACGCACCCAACTCGGTGGTAATTCCCGCGCCGAGCTTTCTAAGTTACGTCCAAAATTGCGTCCGAAAGTGGCAAAAGAAACCGAAGAAATCCAGGCAGCCGAAGCCCCCGCAACACGGCTTGCGGTGGCAAGTTCCCGAGTGCCCTCTGTACGCCCGCGAAATTTCGCACGTATCGTTTCGCGCGCTCAGAAATCTGCGGAACAGCAGGCAGAACAACAGACCACGCAAGTTGCTGCGGTCGCCCCACGCACAGTGACGCCGCGCATCCCTTCGAGCACGTCAGTTGCAAGATCAGCAACCGTTAAGAATGCAATAAACCTTCGCCGCGTTAATTTGATCGGTGTTTATGGGAAACCCCCTAGCCGTCGGGCCTTGGTTCGTCTTTCAAGTGGACGCTATAAGAAGGTAAGGGTCGGCGATCGTGTCGATGGGGGTCGCGTGTCTGCGATTGGTGAGGGTCAGTTGATCTACACGAAAAGCGGACGCAGTGTGACGCTGCGCATGCCGAAAAGTTAGCAGCGCCACAAGGACCATGATTTAATCGGCAGAAAGTTCGCCGCTGTTGATTTGCTCCTGTTCGATCGATTCAAAAAGAGCTTTGAAATTCCCCTCGCCAAAGCCGTCATCCCCTTTTCGCTGAATGAACTCGAAGAAAATCGGGCCAATCACTGTTTTCGAAAAGATTTGCAACAATATCCGCGTCTCGCCACCATCGACGACACCTTCCCCATCGATCAGAATGCCGAGCGTCATCATACGGTCAATCGGTTCTTCGTGGCCACTTACCCGTGTCTTTGAGAGATCGTAATAGGCTGGCGGTGGGCTTGGCATAAACAAAATCCCGCGCCCAGCAATTTCATCAGTAGCCTCGTAGATATCCTTTGCACCCACCGCGATGTGTTGGATCCCTTCACCATTGTATTTCTTAAGATACGCAACGATCTGCCCTGTTTCGCCACGATCCTCATTAATCGGGATGCGAATACGACCACAGGGCGAGGTCAACGCACGGCTGAACAGCCCCGTGAATTTACCCTCAATATCAAAGAAGCGGATTTCGCGAAAATTGAACAGATCACGATAAAACGCGAACCACTTGTCCATGTTTCCTTTGAACACATTGTGCGTCAGATGGTCGAGATAGTGAAAGCCCACCCCTTCTGGGTTGGCCTTACCCACCCATTCAAATTCTTCGTTATAGGGCGACGTTGCCCAGTAGTTTTCAATAAAGTAAATCAAAGACCCACCGATCCCCACGATTGCAGGTACATCCATTGTCTTGTCAACGCCCTCGTAGGGGACGGCCCCCTTTGCAACAGCATGTTCAAATGCGTGTTTCGCATTCACCACTCGCCACCCCATTGAGGGCGCACAAGGGCCATGATCGTCGATAAATCGCGCGGCAAAGCTATTCGTTTCGGCGTTGATAATATAAGTAATGTCACCTTGTTGCCAAAGCTCAATCGCTTTGGATTTATGCGTGGCTGTATGCGCATACCCCATTTTGGCAAACAGATCGCGCAGATCTTGTGGATTCGGGTGCGCGAATTCTACGAACTCAAAACCGTCGGTGCCTGCGGGGTTTTCATCGCTAATTGTCGCGCGTGGTGCGTCGTGTGGAAACGGTCCCATAGGGAAACTCCTAGATTTGAATGCAACTCCCGAGAAATCTAACGCAGAAACCACGCGCTGTTTGCGCATTTGACATCGCCTTGTTACAAAAATGAGCAACAAGTACGCAATAAACATCAAAAAGGTGTAATTTTCCCGCATGCTCGACGATACTGACAAGAACTTGCTCGCTGCGCTTCAAGAAAATGCGCATTTGACAGCGCAAGAATTGAGCGAACGATTGAACCTTTCCGCAAGCCAAGCAGGCAGGCGCCGCCAAAGGCTAGAGGCCAAGGGCTATATCAGTGCATATCGGGCTGCTTTGGATGCCACGCGTTTGGGTCTAACGGTACAAGCCTTTGTGCAGGTTCAACTGGGTACCCATGGCCCACAACAAGCCCGTAGTTTTTCGCGCTTAATAGAGCTGCGTGCAGAGGTGACAAGCGCTTGGACGCTCACGGGAGACGCTGACTACTTGCTCCGCGTCTATTGCAGTGATTTATCAGGACTTAATCAACTTATTCATGATGTTATCCTTCCACACCCCGCTGTTGCGCGTGTGCAAAGCCAGATCGTCATGGATCAACTAAAACAAGACGCGCCGCTTCCCACGTAGCGCCTAATTTGAAAGATCGGCCATGGAAGGTTTCCTTTTTTCCGCCTCTATTTATCTTGGTGCTGCAGTCCTTGCAGTCCCTGTCGCCGCACGCCTCGGCCTAGGGTCGGTCTTGGGATATCTCGCGGCTGGTATTTTGATCGGCCCTGTCTTCGGATTGGTAGGTACAGAAACTAAAGAGCTGCAACATTTCGCTGAATTTGGTGTTGTTATGATGCTGTTCTTAATCGGCTTGGAACTGGAACCGCGGGCGCTTTGGGACATGCGCCACAGGCTGATCGGCCTCGGTGGATTGCAAATTGTACTGACAACATTGGCTTTCATGGGCGGCGCAATGGCGCTTGGCCTGACGTGGTCGGTGGCTTTGGCGGTTGGTTTAATCTTTGCACTGTCCTCAACAGCGATCGTTTTGCAAACTCTTAGCGAAAAAGGCCTCATGCGCACCGCAGGCGGGCGTTCAACATTTTCCGTTCTGCTGACCCAAGACATCGCAGTCATTCCAATTCTCGCGCTTTTACCACTGCTCGCACTGCCTAAAACCCTGACACTGAACGCGGACGGCTCAATTGATCGCCATTTGGACGCGGATCATAGCACGGGCCACAGCAGTCTTAGTCTGGTTGCTGATCTGCCTGGATGGGGCGTCACGCTCGTCACTCTTGGTGCAATTGCCGCGATCATACTCGCAGGTGTGTATCTTGCCCGTCCTGTTTTCCGCTTCATCCACACCGCAGATTTACGCGAAATGTTTACAGCACTCGCCCTTCTCATCGTCGTTGGAATATCCTTCCTGATGATGCTCGTTGGCCTATCCCCCGCGCTTGGCGCATTCTTGGCGGGTGTGGTTCTAGCCAACTCAGAATTCAGACACGAACTTGAGACGGATATCGAACCGTTTAAAGGTCTCTTGCTTGGCCTCTTCTTTATCACCGTTGGTGCGGGCATCAATTTCACGGTTCTTGAGCGTGATCCGATGGGTATTTTTAGCCTGACTGCCGGCGTAATCTTGATCAAAGGTTTGGTTCTTTACGCACTATCACGAATCTTCAAGCTTCACGGCCGTGACCGCTGGTTGTTCACCCTTGGCCTCGCGCAAGCGGGCGAATTTGGGTTTATCCTAACCGCATTTTCCGTGGCTCAAAATGTGATTCCGATCGCACTTTCTGAACGAATCTTGCTGATAATCGCGCTTTCAATGCTTGTTACACCGTTGTTGTTTATCTTGATGGAGCTCATCAACAAGCGCGCAGGCATCACCGCACAAGAAATAGCGCAAGATGAAATTGACGAGGCAGGTCCTGTTATCATTGCAGGCGTTGGCCGTTTTGGGCAAATTGTGAACCGCTTGGTCAGCTCGTCTGGTTTCAAAACCGTGGTCATTGATAATGATATGAAGACGATTGAATTGATGCGACGCTTTGGCTTCAAGGGCTTCTTTGGTGACCCCACCCGCCCTGACATGTTGCGCGCAGCGGGCCTTGCGGATGCGCGCGTGTTGGTTGTCGCATTAGATGATCGAGATGCGACGTTGAAGTTGGTTGTGCACGCGCGTAAAGAACGCCCCGACTTGCATATCATCGCACGGGCTGGGGATCGCAGCGATGTTTTCCGTCTGTACAATGCAGGTGCAAACGACATCGTACGCGAGATGTTTGACAGCTCGCTGCGCGCGGGTCGTTACGTTCTGGAAAACATTGGCCTATCAGAATTTGAAGCGGCAGAGGCAGAGAAAACATTCTACGCCCATGACCGACACGCCATTCGAGAGCTTGCTGACGTTTGGGATCCAAACATATCTTCTGGCGAAAACGAGGCCTATATTGCACGTGCTAAGTCGCTAGAGCGAGACTTGGAAGCCTCGCTATTGACGCTATTGGAAAGTCGGCGTTCAGAGGGTTAGCCCGCAGCGACACCAGCTTCAGCAAAAGTCAGCATGCCTGAGTGACACTCAACCGCTGCCAACAGAATGTTGATCGCAAGGGTCGCGCCAGACCCTTCGCCAAGACGCATATCAAGTGACAGCAATGGAGTTTTGTCGAGCGCATCCAAAAGCTTGCCATGCGCGCCCTCTTCGCTAAGATGACCTGCTACCACGTGATCCAATGCACCGTCTTGCGCTTTGGCAAGGCAGGCTGCGGCGGCAGAACAGATGAACCCATCCAAAATCACAGGAATACGCTTTGCGCGCGCGGCGGCGATTGCCCCTGCCATTGCAGCCAATTCACGACCACCAAGGCAGCGCAAAATTTCCAAGCCATCGTCAGACGCGTGCAGTGCCACGCCCTCAGCAACAACGCGCGTTTTGATATTTAAAACATTGTCATCAACGCCAGTACCGCGCCCTGTCCAATCAGACGCCTTACCGCCATAAAGCGCGTTGGCGATTGCGGCAGCGGATGTCGTGTTACCGATGCCCATCTCACCGACGACCAGCAGTTCGGTATCTGCATCCACAGCATTCCACCCCGTCAGAAGGGCCACAACAACTTCGGCCTCAGACATCGCTGGGCTTTGCGTGAAATCGGCGGTCGGCGTTTCCAAATCTAGCGCATGCACAGACATTTCAGCGCCTGCGACACGGCTCAACTGATTAACCGCCGCGCCACCTTGCTGGAAATTGGCTACCATTTGCACGGTCACCTCAGTCGGAAAAGCCGATACGCCTTGCGCTGTTACGCCGTGGTTTCCCGCAAATACAATGACTTGCCGCTTGCCGACGCTTGGGCGATCCGTGCCGCGCCAACTGCCGTACCAAATTGCGAGTTCTTCCAATCGACCCAACGCACCGGGGGGTTTTGTCAATTGACCATTACGCACCTCAGCAGCCACGCGCGCCTCCTGATCAGGGCCCGGCATATCCACAAGCAATGTACGAAAGTCAGAAAGCGAAGAAAAAGCACTCATTTGGGCAACCCTTGTTGTAAGCAAACTTGGTTGCGTGTTTAACGGAACCCGCATGAGCGACAAGGTAGGAACGACCCTTTTGACACCCCAAAACGACTACTTTCGCGATTCAGCCTTAGCGCTGTCCCTGTTAACCCGTTTGCCGATCAAACTGGATGAGAGCGCTTATGCGCGCAGTGCATCTGCCGCCTGGGCCTACCCGATGGTTGGTCTTGTTACGGGCCTTCTTGCTTGCATAGCCGCGCAGATCACGTTGTGGCTTAGCTTGCCCTTATGGGCCGCTGCAATTGCAGCGATCGGGACAGGCATCATCATCACAGGGGCAATGCATGAAGACGGTTTGGCCGATTGTGCCGACGGATTTTGGGGCGGCTGGGATCCGGCAATGCGGCTCAAAATCATGCAAGATAGTCAGATCGGCACATACGGCGTCCTGGCATTGCTGATGGTTCAAGGGATGAGGTTTGGCGCAGTCATGGACGTTTTACGCTGGGACAGTTGGGCTATTGCCTTGATAGCAATCCATGTTGCGTCTCGCGCTGTTATGCCCATGGTCATGACAACCCTGCCCCATGCGCGCGACACAGGATTGTCACGCTCGGTTGGCAAAGTAAGTGCGCAGACGGCGTGGACAGCAGCAGTCATCGGCATTGCTGCGCTATTCTTCGCCTACGGAATTTGGGGCCTTGTTCTAAGCGCAATTGCAGCCCTTGCAGCATTCCTGTTCGCCAAGGTCGCACAAACTAAAATTGGCGGACAGACAGGCGACGTGTGCGGCGCAAGCCAGCAAATCACCGAAGTCACACTTTTGCTGGCGATCCTCGCGAGATAGGCAAACGCTAGATACAGAAAGGCCGCGCTTCCTCCCAAAAGCGCGGCCTTTCGTTTTCCCGTCTTGGTTCGCTTATGCAGCGGGCACCACGCGGGACATGAGAACGTCAATGATTTGACGTGCTGCAGCATCTTCGTCGCCACCTTGAACGGCACCGATTTCACGGGTCAAACGCTCAAGTGCCGCTTCGTAAAGCTGACGTTCTGAATAGCTTTGTTCGCGTTGATCATCCGTACGGTGAAGATCGCGCACAACTTCTGCAATCGCAATCAGATCGCCAGAGTTGATCTTTTGTTCATATTCCTGCGCACGGCGAGACCACATAGCGCGCTTAACCTTAGCTTTGCCTTTAAGCGTCTTCATCGCATAGGACACTTCATCTGGCGAGCTCAGCGAACGCATGCCAATATCGAGCGCCTTATGTGTGGGAACGCGCAGTGTCATCTTGTCTTTTTCAAACGCGATCACATAGAATTCCAGCATCGTCTCTGCGATCTCTTGCTCTTCGACGGAAACGACCTTCCCGACGCCATGCGCGGGATACACAACAAAATCATTGGGGCGAAAATCAAGGTTCTTCGACTTGCTCATACTGGGCTTTCCTCAGCTCATTTGGGATCATCAGACACGACAAAAATAGGCGCGCAGGCTTTCACCAGCGTTCCTCGCAACTTGTGGTTTTGGCTATTTCGCGGGGGTGCAGAAACAGATTTGTGTCAGGCAATCATTCATCATCTA
>NZ_JABBAM010000153.1 GCF_018607965.1 Planktotalea sp. | reverse complement strand
ACCGGCCTGTCACGCCGGGGGTCGCGGGTTCGAGTCCCGTCAACCGCGCCACTTTCATTTTATGTATTTGAATTGGAGTCCAAAAACGCGCGCAGCTTTGACAGCGTTTGGTCAGGGTAGTGATCTGAAAAGAAGTGTCCGCCAGGCAGGCCATGGGCTTGGAACGTGTTGATCTTGTCGCCCCAAACTTTGCGCATGTCATAGGCCTTGTCCATCATGCCGCCCTTAGCGAATAACACCAAAGCAGGGCATGTGACGCGTGCATCCAGATCTGTGGCATCTTGTTCAAAATCTAGTGTCGCGCCCGCGCGGTAGTCGTCACACATTGCCCAGATGTTGTCAGGGTCGCGCCAAGAGGCTTTGTAGTGTTCCAAGGCTGCAGGATCGAAGTCAGGTTCAGTTCCTGTGCCCCAGCCCGTTAGGCAGGACATGTAGTAGGCATCGGGATCATGAGCGATCATTCTTTCAGGCAAGGGTTCTGCCTTGGCGAGAAAAAACCAGTGGTAATAGCCCAAAGCGACTTCGCGACTAAGATTTGCAAACAGGGTATGTGTTGGAACAATATCCATTAAGGTCAGCGTCTTGAAACGTGCGCCCGCATTCAAAGCAAGGCGATGGGAAACGCGTGCACCGCGATCATGGCCAACAAGATGCGCGCTTTCGATTTTAAGGTGATCCATCAGCGCAAGGATGTCCTTGCCCATTTCGCGAAAATTATAATGGCCAACACCTTTGAGTTTGGCCGAGGCACCATAGCCGCGCAGATCTGGACATATCACACGAAAATCTTGCGCCAGTGAGGGCGCAATTCCATGCCACATAGCGCGCGTTTGCGGGAAGCTATGCAGCATTACGGCGTGCCACGGCCCGCCTCAGCGTAGGCGATGGGGCCAACAGCCCCCTCCAGAACAGCGTCCTGAAAACCCTTTATCATGCAGATAGCGCTGCCAAGATACGCGCCCACGACCGTGTGCCTTTGTGAAAGCTTTGCATGTCGTATTTTTCATTTGGTGAATGGATCTGGTCATCGTCCTTGCCAAAGCCAATCAACATTGCATCCACACCGAGGATGTCCTTGAAATGACCCGCAATAGGGATCGATCCGCCACAGCCAATGTAGGATGCAGGACGGGGCCATTCATCGCTAAGCGCTTTGCGCGCTTTTTCGAACATTGGATCGCTGACCGACATCTGGCTAGCTTTTGATCCTTTGCCGAGCGGGAATTCGACGGTGTAATCTTCTGGCAGACAACTTTGCACGTACTCTGCAAATGCTGCATGAATTGCGTCTGGGTCTTGATCGCCTACTAGCCGGAAGCTGATTTTCGCACCCGCCTCAGCGGGAAGGACGGTTTTGAATCCGTCACCGGCATATCCGCCCCAAATCCCGTTCACATCACAGGTCGGGCGTGACCAGATCATTTCCAAGGGTGTGCGATCGTGCTCACCCGCAGGAACGCTAAGGCCCACGTCGCCCAAGAATGTGGTGTGATCGAAGGCAAGGTTCTGCCACTGTGCGCGAATTTCATCAGCAAGTTCGGGAACACCGTCATAAAAGCCGGGCAGGGTGATACGACCTGTGGCATCGTGCAGGCCCGTGATAATCTTGCTCAGCAAGCGAATAGGGTTCATCGCAATGCCGCCGTACATGCCGGAGTGCAGGTCACGATTTGGGCCTTTGATGATGAGTTCTTCGGCAACAAGACCGCGCAACATTGTCGTAATTGCAGGAACGGAACTTTCAAAAAGGCCTGTGTCACAGATGAGTGCAATATCAGTGGTCAGCTCTTTCGCGTTCTCTACCATGAAGGGGACCAAAGACGGTGAACCGCTTTCTTCTTCGCCCTCAAAGAAAAACGTAATTTTGCACGGCAGTTTGCCATGGATCTCTTTCCAAGCACGGCACGCTTCAATGAAGGTCATCAGCTGACCTTTGTCATCAGATGCGCCACGACCCCGAATAACTTGGCCGTTCTCGGTGTCCTCGACCTGTGGTTCAAACGGCGGCATATCCCAAAGATCCAAGGGATCAACGGGTTGCACATCGTAATGCCCGTAAAACAGCACATGCGGCCCGTCGCCGTCGACATGACCAACGACCATGGGATGGCCCGTTGTTACGCGCTTTGAGGCGTCGGCACCCAAGTTTCTAAGGTCTGCAACCAACCAATCGGCGGCATCATCGCAATCGCGTTTGAACGCAGGGTCCGTCGAAATCGACGGGATCCGCAGCAGATTGAGCAAACGCTCCGTAGCTTCGGGCAGGTTTTCATCGATTTTCGCGAGGACGGCATCAAGTGACATAGGGATCAAATCCGATTGTGAGAGAGGTCTGAGGACACGCTATCATTCTCTGCGTGACTGTCCAGAAGACGGTCTGTTTCCAAATGGGGGTTTCAGTGAAACCGCTGGATTTAGAATTTTTGTAGACTGCGACATGTGGCGCATGGCAAACGCATTGCCTCATGAAATTGGACGCTATATATATTCGTGAAATTGAATGCTGCTACTGCACGGTACAAACAGGAGACGTCGCTTGGACTACACGGCTCAGCTCGACGCAAGTTTGCAAAACCTTCATTCTGAAGGAAGATATCGCACGTTTATTGATATCGAACGCAAGAACGGTAATTTTCCGCATGCAACATGGCGCAAACAAGATGGGTCGGAACAGCCGATTACTGTTTGGTGTGGAAATGACTACCTTGGTATGGGGCAGAACCCAGTTGTTCTTGCAGCGATGCACGAAGCGATTGATGCGACGGGCGCGGGATCTGGCGGAACACGCAATATTTCCGGCACGACGGTCTATCACAAGCGGCTTGAGGCCGAATTGGCTGATTTGCATGGCAAAGAGGCGGCACTGCTGTTCACTTCTGCTTATATTGCCAACGATGCGACGCTTTCCACGCTGCCTAAATTGTTCCCGGGTTTGATCATTTATTCGGATGCTTTGAACCATGCGTCCATGATTGAAGGTGTGCGCCGCAATGGTGGGGCAAAGCGCATTTTCCGGCATAACGACGTAGCGCATTTGCGTGAGTTGTTGGAAGCCGATGTTACGAATGCACCCAAGCTGATTGCTTTCGAATCTATTTATTCGATGGATGGTGACTTTAGCCTGATCGAGGCACTGTGTGACCTTGCTGATGAGTTCGGAGCACTGACCTATATTGACGAAGTCCACGCCGTTGGATTGTACGGACCGCGCGGGGCAGGGGTTGCCGAGCGCGATCGCCTGATGCACCGGATTGATATCATCAATGGCACCTTGGCAAAGGCTTACGGCGTCATGGGCGGCTATATTGCCGCGTCTTATAAAATGTGTGATGCGATCCGATCCTACGCCCCTGGGTTTATCTTTACAACGTCCTTGGCCCCCGCTGTAGCTGCGGGTGCGGCGGCGTCAGTAGCGTTTCTAAAGCGCGCACCTGAATTGCGCGAACAACACCAAGCACAGGCAAAAGCCCTTAAATTAAGGCTAAAGGGACTGGGTTTGCCGATCATTGATCACGGCAGTCACATTGTTCCAGTGATGGTAGGCGACCCCGTCCACACCAAAAAACTCTCCGACATGTTGCTTGAAGATTTTGGAATTTATGCCCAGCCAATCAATTTCCCAACAGTTCCGCGCGGAACTGAGCGGCTTCGTTTCACGCCGTCGCCGGTTCATGGTCCCGATGAAATGGACAAGCTGGTTCAAGCCATGGACGCACTTTGGTCCCATTGTGCGCTGAATCGTGCCGAATTAACGGGTTAACCTGAAAATGGTGCAGAATCAGTTGCGCTGTGCTAGAGATGATAAGGCGATATCTCGAATCGAACTTGTGGATAAGTTGTGGACGAGGCAGTGGCAGTTAAGATGGGGCAGGTCGTATGATCGGGCGCAGAAAATCGCGCAAGTTGGAAGAAGTTGACGTCGCTCCTAAGGGATTCGACGACTACGATCTGCAACTTGGTGATATTATGCGAGGAGAGCGTGCGACGCTTGGTAAATCCCTGCTCGACGTTCAGCGCGAATTGAAAATCAAAGCGTCCTATATTTCTGCAATCGAAAACGCTGACCCAGATGTCTTTGAAACACCAGGCTTTATCGCTGGCTATGTGCGTTCGTATGCGCGCTACCTTGGCATGGACCCAGAGCGTACTTTTGACGTTTTCTGTAAAGAAAGCGGATTTTCGACGGCGCACGGTATGTCCGACGCAGCCTCGTCTATCAAAAAATCCCGCGCTGCTGAGATTATTGCCACTTCTGCGAAAGGCCGCGATCCGTTCGCGCAGCCGAGCACACCTTTCATTCCGACAAACGACGCCTTTATGTCGCGTGTTGAGCCTGGCGCAATTGGATCAACCTTGGTCCTTGTCGCACTGCTGGGTGCTATTGGTTTTGGCGGTTGGACTGTTTTGAACGAAGTTCAGCAAGTGCGTGTTACGCCAGTTGATGAAACACCCGTTGTTCTAACAGACCTCGATCCCATTTCGCGCGCGACGGCTCCTTTGGCAGATATTGGTGGGGGAGAACTTGGTTCGGTAACGGCCGGACGTGTTACGCCTGCGCAAAACGGATTGGATCGTTTGTATCGCCCCAAAGCACTGGATACGCCGGTTCTTGTTGCGCGTGATGCCCCTATTTCGATGATCAATCCACAAAACATGGGTTCATTTGCACCTGAACAGTCTGCAGCCAATTCTGAACAAGAACAACCTGTTCTTTTGGCGGATGGTACGGTGCAAGTGCCTGCGCAGATCGGTGTTGTTCCGCAAGTGGTTGAGCAAATTCCGGGTCAAGTTCAACTTGTCGCCGTGCGCCCTGCTTGGGTGCGCGTCAGCGCTGCGGACGGAACCTCTGTTTTTGAGGGAATTTTGAACGCGGGTGATAGTTATTCAATTCCCATGACCGAAGATGCTGCGACATTGCGCGTTGGCGAATCTGGTGCGATCTATTTCGCGGTGAATGGTCAGCACTTTGGTCCAGCGGGCCCACGTGGGCAGGTGACGTCTAAAGTAGCGCTGACTGCGGATGCTTTGACGCAAAAGTACGAAGTTGCAGATTTGACGGCTGACCAAGACCTTGCGCGTGTTGTTGCTGAAGTGCAGGGCCTTGTCCTTCCAACCGAATAACCTCGCCGAACAGCAGTCCCCGACATTGCCCAAAAGAGCACAGCACATTATGTAGGGTGTAACACTTTGCACATGCAAAAAGGGAAACCCTATGTCGCTGAACCACATCCGCCCTTGGAAGAACATTTATCGCCGCAAATCGCGCCAAATCATGGTGGGCAATGTTCCAGTTGGTGGCGATGCACCGATTGCTGTGCAAACGATGACGAATACCGATACTTCGGATGTGGCGGCAACGGTCGCGCAGGTACAGGCGGCGGCGGAAGCGGGTGCGGATATCGTGCGTGTTTCAACACCTGATCAATCCTCGACAATTGCACTGAAGGAAATCGTGCGTGAAAGTACGGTGCCGATCGTCGCTGACATTCATTTCCACTACAAACGTGCGATTGAAGCGGCTGAGGCGGGTGCTGCGTGTTTGCGGATCAATCCGGGTAACATCGGCGACGAGCAACGTGTCAAAGACGTCATCCAAGCCGCAAAAGATCACGGTTGTTCCATTCGGATTGGTGTGAACGCGGGGTCCTTGGAAAAGCACTTGCTGGAAAAATACGGCGAACCTTGTCCTGACGCGATGGTCGAAAGTGGCCTGGAGCATATCCGTATTTTGCAGGAAAACGATTTTCACGAATTCAAGATCAGTTGTAAAGCGTCTGACGTATTCATGTCCGCCGCAGCTTATCAACAACTTGCCGAAGCAACCGACGCGCCGATCCACCTCGGGATCACAGAAGCAGGCGGCTTGATGAGCGGCACAATCAAATCGTCAATTGGTCTTGGCAATTTGCTTTGGATGGGGATTGGCGACACGGTCCGTGTTTCGCTATCCGCGGATCCTGTCGAAGAGGTGAAGGTCGGTTTTGAAATCCTTAAATCCCTTGGGCTACGCCACCGGGGTGTGAACATTATTTCCTGCCCGTCTTGTGCGCGCCAAGGGTTTGATGTCATCAAAACCGTTGAAACGCTTGAAAAGCGGCTCGAACATATCAAAACCCCGATGAGCCTGTCGATCATTGGGTGCGTTGTGAATGGACCGGGCGAAGCCTTGATGACTGACGTTGGTTTCACAGGCGGCGGGGCTGGCGCGGGCATGGTGTACCTCGCGGGGAAGCAAAGCCACAAGCTAAGCAATGATCAAATGGTCGAACATATTGTTGAGCAGGTCGAAGCCCGCGCTGCGGTGATCGACGCTGAAATGGCTGCTGCTGAACAAGCGGCTGAATAGCTGCCCTGACTAGGTCGCTTGAATGACATTTGATCCCAAAGTACGACCCAAGTTCGCTGAGTTCTTTGCGGGTGGTGGCATGGTGCACGCGGCACTTGGCGCAGGGTGGGACTGTGCATTGTCAAACGACATAGACCCGATGAAATGCGCTGTGTACCGCGACAACTGGGGCGGCAGTCATTTGATCGAAGCGGATGTTGCCGATGTCGATCCCAGCCGCTTGCATCAATCGCTTGATCTGATCTGGGCCTCTAGCCCGTGTCAGGACTTCAGTTTGGCGGGCAAGGGCAAGGGCCTGAAAGGTCTGCGCAGCGGTGTGTTCTATCATTGGATGAAGCTGCTTAGCCAAAGCGTAAAAGCAGGGTTTTCACCGCCGATTATTGCGTTCGAAAATGTCACAGGTTTGATGACGCGCGCGGGCGGTCACGATTTTACACATGTTCTCAATTCCTTAGCCGCACTTGGCTATCGCGTTGGAGCTTTGGAAATTGACGCGCGCCATTTCGTCCCCCAAAGCCGTCCACGGCTGTTTGTAATTGCTCTGCGCAGAGACCTGTCGATCGAGGGTCTTAGCGTGAGCGCGCCAACAGGCCTCTTTCACACCGAAAAACTGCGCCGCTATGTGAACACTGCGATGGTCGATCTAAAGAGCGATTTTATCTGGTGGGCCCATGACGCACCTGCGCAAAGCGAGATCAGCATCAGCGATATCGTGGATCGCGCGCCGGATACGAAATGGTTCGATGACACACAAGTTGACGCACTTTTGGGCATGATGTCAGACCCAAGTGCGGCACGGATCGCCCATGCACGTCGTACAGGCAAACGCGAGATAGGCTTGCTGTACAAGAGGGGACGCCCTGATGAAAACGGCAACACCCGACAACGCGCTGAAGTCCGTTTTGATGGCATCGCAGGATGTCTGCGCACGCCCGGGGGGGGATCGTCGCGCCAAACGATCATGTTCGTGAAGGGTAATTCAGTGAAGGCGCGGTTGTTGTCGAGCAAAGAAGCCAGCCGTTTGATGGGCTTGCCTGAAAAATACAAAATGCCCAAGCATTATAACAGTGCCTACAAGGTGGCAGGTGACGGCGTTGTTGTGCCGATTGTCAGCTACCTAGATACGCAATTGTTCCAGCCCATGTTGGAACGCTCCAAGCCAGCCACAGTTGCCGTCGCATGAGCGATGCACAAGGATTTCGCAAAGTGGCGCTCGCGGATCTAAGCGATGATATTGGGGTCTATGCACTGTGTGATTTGGACGGTGTGCCGATTTATGTGGGCCAATCCGTCGATGGCATTCGCTCGCGCGTGCGCCGCCACCTGACCTCTGCGCGCTCTGATATTATTGCGAACCGCCAAGTGGATGTTTGGGAAATCGCCTATGTCTGGGCGTGGCCTGTGCGCGATCAGGCTGACATCGAACCGCTTGAAGCAGCGCTCTTTCAACGCTTTGACGCGCAAAAACCGCTGATGAACGGGAAGGTGTTGCCGCAACCCGCCACAGATATTGCCGAGCCTGAAAAACAAATCATCCAAGTGATTGAAGAGGGCGAACGCGTACGCCGCCTGCGCCCCGATCAACGCCTTGAGCGTCAAATCCGCCAATATGGTATCCTTGTGGACTACATTTTGACCGTAAAAAGCGCGCCCCATTTAAAGCGCGCGCTTGATGCGCATTTCGAACGCCTCGTGAGCTATCACAAGACGTTCTTGTAAGGGTTGCGTTTAGCCGCGCTCTTCGCCGATGATCTGCTTCATTGCGTCTAGTGGCACATATCCACGCACCAATTGACCACCCATCACAAATGTTGGCGTGCCACGCACATTCAAACGCTGTGCTAGCTCGCGTGTTTGTGCGATTTCTTTGGTGACATCATCACTGCCCATATGTGCAATGATCGCAACGCCGTCCAGACCAAGGCTATCCGCCAAACGCGTGAGTGCCCTTTCCGATGGATCGCCACCAAAGGTGATCATTGCATCATGGACGGATTTATAGGCTTCATCACCCGCAATCTGCTTGGTCGCGACCGTGAAACGGGACGAGGCGGTTGAGGCCTCCCCTAGGATCGGGAATTCTTTGACGATCAGCTTGATGTTGCCATCGTTCTTTAAAAGGGCAGCAACTTCGTCATGCGCTTTGCGGCAATATCCGCAGCGATAATCAAGGAATTCAACAACCGTGATGTCACCCTCGGGATTGCCACCGACCCAAGAATATCCATCATTGAAAATTGCCTCTGCGTTTGTCGACACGAGAGCCAGATCATCTTGTGCAGCTTGATCGGCCTGCTGCGTTTCCATCTGTTGAACAGAGTCCATGATAACCTGCGGGTTTGCCATCAAATAGGCGCGCACTTCGGCACTGAATGCTGCACGTTCCGCATCTGTCATTGCGGACACATCAAAGGCGTGAACTGGCGCAGACAGGGCGGCTACAATCAAGCTGGTGGTCGCTAAAAGACGTTTCATCACATGGCTCTCCCAAAATTATTTGTTCAATCGTTGTGCAGCACTGAGCACATCCTGCGCCCTTTGCCAAGGTCCAGAGCCCGTAGGCAATCGACCTGCAGCGCGTTTGGCATGCAGTTCAGCATCCTTAAACCGCCCATTCAAAGCGTAACGCTCCGCGGTTGCCAAAGACGCCATCGCAGGCTGTCCCGTTTGGGCATAAGCACTGCCTAAATCAAGCAGCGCAGATGGATCGCGAAAGTCTCGGGTTCGCGCATTTTCCAAGACCTTAAGCGCTGATTTGGGTTGACCGGCGGCCAGCAGCGCACGTCCGTACCCACTTAGGATCAGTGAATTGTTAGGCGCTAGTTTCGCAGCGCGCGCATAGGCGTTCACCGCAGCCCCGTATTGGCGACCCTCTAGCAAAATTTGACCAAGCAGTTCGTGATAATATGGATCTTTAGGGCGCGATTTTAGCAGGCTCTGCATCACGCCAGTAGCCTTTGACGTTTGCGCACGGCGATGGTGCGCAACGGCTTGCATCATCAGTTTAACGTCCGCAAGCGGGACATTTTTTGCACGGCGAAGCGTGCTTTTCGGGACTTGCTGAAAACCCCATAACTTACCCTTTGCGCGTTCAAACCAATAGTTGCTTTTCGCGCTGTAGGGCGTGTCACCACCGTAGGCCGACACATAGGCTTCCATCGCGCGTACGCGGTCGCGCGTGAAGGGGTGTGAGCGCGCATAGGGATCTTGGCGGGCTTCGGACAAAACATCCTGACCTTTGAAAATGTCATGAACCTCAATTGCACCGCGCGTGGAAATTCCGGCAGCTGCAAGGTAGCGCACGGCTGATTGATCTGCTGAACTTTCCTCTGCGCGACTATGGCTTAGAAAACTGCGCTGCGCAGAGGACGCAACACCAACGGCAACCAATGCGCCCCCCTTAACACCGCTCGCAGTCGCTGCAGCTGCCAAAGCGATACCAAGACCGGTTATTGAATTACGCGTTCCAATTTGGGACATGCGCCGTGTAATATGTCCATTCGCAATATGCGCGGATTCGTGGGCAATAACCGATTGCAAGGCCTCCGCACTTTTCAATTTGGTGATCATACCCGTGTGGATGAAAATCGCGCGGTTGTTCACGACGAACGCATTGGGAATGCGGCTGTCGATCAGCAGGATCTTGACTTGGTTTGGGTTCAAACCGGCAGATTGTAGAATGGGACGCGCCAATTGTGAGAGCGCGTGTTCAATATCTGCATCCCGAATAAGGTTTTGCGCGCGCAGTGGCAGTGCCAAAAAACTAAGAATGACCAGTACACTGGCAACCAGACGCATTGACTGTCCTTCCAAATCACGGTGAAAGCGCTTGAGTGGATAGGATGGGAGAAGACGATGCGAGTTTCAAGGCGTGGAGCAGTTGATCCCTTTATTGTGATGGATGTGATGAAGGCCGCACGTGCGGCCGAAGATGCGGGCTGTCATATCATTCACATGGAAGTGGGCCAGCCGGGAACCTCAGCACCAGAAGGGGCGCGCCGCGCTGCAGCCAAGGCGATGGAGGAGGGGTCACTTGGGTATACGGTTGCTCTTGGCTTGCCTGACTTGCGTGCACGGATCGCGCAATTGTACGGCGAATGGTATGGCGTCGATCTTGATCCGAACCGCGTTATCGTAACGTCGGGATCATCTGCTGCGTTCCTTTTGGCATTCACGGCGCTCTTTGAAGCGGGGGATCGTGTCGTGATTGGTGCTCCGGGGTATCCAAGTTATCGCCAAATCCTCAAAGCGCTTAGTCTTGAACCTGTTTTGATCGAAGCGCGCGACGAGAACCGCCTTCAGCCCGTTGCGGATGATTTGATTGGTTTGAATGCCAAGGGTCTCATGGTGGCCTCACCAGCTAACCCAACGGGAACGATGTTGAACCACGCGTCCATGAGTGCACTTATTAATGCGGCGCTTGAGGCGGGCACATCGTTCATTTCCGATGAAATTTATCACGGCATCGAATACGAGGCCAAAGCGGTCACCGCGCTTGAAATCACCAATGAGGCCTATGTCATCAATTCGTTTTCAAAGTACTTTTCTATGACAGGGTGGCGCGTGGGCTGGATGGTTGTGCCCGAAAATCATGTACGTGTGATTGAACGCCTCGCACAAAACATGTTCATCTGCGCGCCGCATATTTCCCAAGTCACAGCACTTGCGGCGATGGACTGTCACGATGAATTGCAAGCCAACATGCAGGTCTACACCGCCAATCGCCAATTGATGATCGAGGGACTGCCAAAAGCTGGCCTTGGTGCCTTCGCCCCACCAGACGGTGCGTTCTACACCTATATTGATGTCAGCGCGCACACCAACGATAGCCGTGTATTTGCCGCTGAAATTTTGGAAAAAGCTGGTGTTGCCGTGACCCCGGGGCTCGATTTTGATAGCAAACGTGGCCACCAAACACTGCGCTTGTCTTATGCGCGCAGCACCAAAGATATCAAAGAGGGACTGGAACGCCTCCAGACCTTTATGAAAGCGCGAACGTAATCGCTTCATCTTTCCAAATAAACTTCGGGGGTCTGGGGGCTGGCCCCCACCGCAACGCTAGTTATCCAACTCAACCCAAACAGGCACATGATCAGACGGTTTTTCACCCGCGCGCACGTGCTTGTCGATCTGGCAGTCCAGCAAAATATCAGCAACCGCAGGGCTGAGCAGGAAGTGGTCAATCCGAATGCCATCGTCTTTGTTCCACGCACCCGCCTGATAATCCCAGAAACTATAATGCTCTGGCCCGTGCACGCGGGCGCGGAACGCTTCGGTCAATCCTAGGTTCAACAAACGCCGATAGGCTGCGCGGCTCTCAGGGCGCGCGAGCGCATCCTCTTGCCAAACCTCTGGGCGACGCGCGTCTTCATCTTGTGGGATAATGTTGTAGTCACCTGCCATAAGAAACGGCATTTCTTGCGCAAGCAATGCTTCTGCGCGCTTTTGCAAACGCTCCATCCACGCGAGTTTATAGTCGTACTTTGGTCCGGGTGCAGGGTTGCCGTTGGGCAGATACAGCCCGCAAATTCGAATTGCTTGCTTTCCAATGACAGTCGCCTCAATCCAGCGGGCTTGTTCGTCGCTATCGTCACCTGGCAAACCACGGGTTACATCTTCCAGAGGAAGTTTGGATAGGATCGCGACACCGTTGAAGGACTTTTGCCCGTGTGTTTCGACACTATATCCCATGTTCTCGAACACTTCGCGCGGGAAGCCTTCATCCACCGACTTGATCTCTTGCAACAAAGCAACATCGGGTTGCGCTTCTGTTAGCCAGTCTGGCAGGGCGGCGATGCGTGCTTTAACGCCATTGATGTTGAACGTTGCGATTTTCATGCTCTGCGCTCCTTGTGTTGAGGGTAGCTATCCTCACTTGCCCTCAACGTGCAAGCGTTCCCAAGTTGAGTGCATCGCGTATTTGAAGGTTTTTCTGCAACTTTTTCCCCCGTGTGTCGAAAAGTAGGTGGCATACAAAAGGGTAAATCCAGGGGGGGGAGGGAACCGTAATGTTAAAAATTTTCAATTTCTTTAAAACCAACATAGGCCAAGTTCAAACTGCGAACATGCGTCAAAGATTCGAAGCCGCGCAGGACGAAATGAACGCCGTACTTAGTACACTGAACGCGATGCCCGTTCTAGGGTCAGGACCCATTAACTGATTGAGCCTGTGGGGCTGATATG
>NZ_JABBAM010000091.1 GCF_018607965.1 Planktotalea sp. | reverse complement strand
CATCCCAAATCAGGGAATTTACAGGAAGTGTCCCAAGAGTCCGTACATATCTACAGTCGTCAGTCATTCTAGGTGTGACAGCTCTCATACCCAGCGACCGCGAATATTTAACTGAGTCTGGTATAAATGCAATGCTGGCAAAACCGCTGACCGCTTAGAACACGCTGTTCAGATGCACCTTGGAAAAGCGGCGACACCTCCGCCAAACGATGATCTTGAACAGTTCATGGATCCCGCCATGGCAAAGAAACTGAAAAAGCAAAGTGTTGCTGACGCAACGGATGCGCTAATGGCTTTGTCCGATCCAAATACATCGTGGGAAAAGCGTAGAGATGCCGCGCATTATACGGTTGGTTCAACTGGCATCGTTGGCTTTAACCAGCTTAGCGTACAGCTTTCCAATGCAGAGCAAGCAGCAAAGGACTCTGATCAAGCGACGCTGGACCTTTGCATTATCGAGTTAAAGAAAACTTTATCGATCTAGCTTATGAGAGCCAGAATTTGAGTAGGTTTCAAGGGTCATAAAGCTGGCGCACTTGTCTCCTAAATTAGCGAGACTGATCTGTCTCAGCCCCCCCCACTTCAGCTGCAAAACTCGCTTAAGTTCGCATCATGAAGTGTGTGCTAACCTATTTTCAAAAAATTTAGTTGGGGCACCTAGAACGATGCACGGAGCATCACCCTCCAAAACGGACCGCAGTGATATCAAAGACCGCAGGATCCTGATCGCGCAATCGCTCCGCCACCGCGGCCTAGCCGGTATCATAATCAAACACCGGCGTTTCTGAGGGATGTCATGCCTAATTTATCTTGGCTTACGTTGGTGCAGATAGGGCGTCTCCGGCCTTACTTTCCAAAGAGCAAAGGTAGTGCTCGTGTAGATGACAGGTGGTTTGGACGCCTGATCCACTGGCCGGCAGGGTAGCGGGCAGCAATTTCATCAGAAGATGCCAACCCTAGTAGGTTGCGCGGCCCCCCGACAGATCGAAAACAGCACCAGTGGTGAAACTATTTTCTGGCGACACGGCCCAGACGATCATCTCAGCGGCTTCTTTGACCTCCAAGAACCGACTGCGCGGTATTTTCGACAACATGTAGTCAATATGTTCTGCGCTCATCTGGTCAAAGATACGCGTGCGGGCGGCTGCAGGTGTGATGCAATTCACCGCGATGTCCATGTCTGCCAGTTCCTTACCCAACGATTTGGTCAGGCCAATCACTGCGGCCTTGGATGCAGAATAAGCCGACGCGTTCGGGTTGCCTTCCTTGCCCGCAATGGACGCGATGTTCAGGATACGGCCATAGCCCTGCGCCTTCATTCCTGGTACGCAGACGCGGTTCACGTAAAAGGTGCCGTTCAAATTGATGTCGATCACCTGATGCCATGCGTCAACGTCATAGGTTTCGACCGGCGCATTCGGTCCTGCTATTCCTGCGCTATTCACGAGGATGGTCGGCACACCAAGTAATTCGCACGTAGAGGCGTGGGCAGCTTCGACCGAGGCAAGATCAGTGATGTCACAAGAAATCGCCGTGCCCGGTTTTGGCAGGCCCGCCATTGCGGTCGTGTGCGTCGGGTCAATGTCCCAGCCCGCGACACGTACACCGCGCTCAGCCAGAAGTGTCGAAACAGCCAGACCAATGCCCTGTGCCGCTCCGGTGACGACGGCGACTTGGTCTTTCAAATCCATGGCTTAACCCCTTCCGATGAAAGGCATGTTCGTGGCCATTACGGTCATAAATTGCACGTTTGTATCAAGTGGTAACTGCGCCATGTGCACTACGGATCTTGCAATATGGGCGACGTCGATAACTGGCTCAATCGCCAATTGGCCATCGGCCTGCGGAACGCCCTTAGTCATTTTCTGTGCCATTTCCGTCAACGCATTTCCTATATCTATCTGTCCACAAGCGATATTGAACGGTCTGCCATCCAGCGACAAGGTCCGCGTCAAGCCGGTAATTGCATGTTTGGAAACTGTATAAGGCACAGACCCCCAACGCGGCACATATGCCGAAATAGACCCATTGTTGATGATGCGTCCGCCCTGCGGGTCTTGCTTGCGCATCAGGCCAAAAGCGGCCCGAGCTGCGATGACCGCACCCATCACATTGACGTCCAACACGTGGCGAATGTCGTCCACTTCCAGCTCATCAATCGGGGCAACCCCAAGGCTGACGCCGGCGTTATTGAACAGCGCATCTACATGGCCCCAATGGGCGACAGCTTTTCCAAACGCGGTATCGACTTGGGCATCGTCCGCGACGTCACAGGGCAACACCAGCGCGTCGGAATTATTCCCCGCGGTTTCCTCAAGGGGTGCTGCACGTCTCCCGACGAGGCCAACTTTCCAGCCCTCTGCTAAGAATGCTTTCGCGGTGGCGCGGCCGACGCCGCTGCCTGCGCCTGTGATAAGAATGGACGGCATGATAATCTCCCCCGTTTGATTCCGGACCCGCGATTTGCGGCATTGTCGTAGGCTGTCAATTTGGTATACCAAATGCAAGCCTAATTCGCCGCCTTGTCAACCTGCGGTGCCTCTTATGCAAAGGACACCTGATGATCGAAGAGCCAATACAGCTCACCTTGCGCACAAAATTTCCGCGCCCAACGGCGGCGCAAATTGCTGCATTCCGAGACGTGCCGACAGGGTTCGTGTGCGATGCAATGGACGGCGTTGGTGGCATGGAAACCACGATTTCGCCATTGCTCGACGCGCATATCGCAGGCTGTGCGGTGGTGGGGGATAATTGCTCGGGGGGTAACTTGGCAACCTTGGGCGCGGTGCATGTAATGCAAAAAGGCGACGTGGCTGTGGTGTCTCTAAAAGGCGATCAGTCTGTGGCGGCGGCCGGCGACATGGTCCTAGCGATGATACGGAATAAGGGCGGCATCGGTTTTGTAACCGACAGCCCAATGCGCGACCTTGTGGGCATTCAAGACGTCGGCCTGCCTGCGTGGTGCAGCGGTTTGAACCCAAATTCGCCCTATGCCAATGGGCCGGGGCGCGTTGGGTTTGATGCCAGCGTTGGCGGTCAAGTTGTGAATAGCGGTGACATCATTGTGGCCGATATCGATGGTGTCGTCGTCGTGCCACACGGGCGCATTGATAATGTGATCGCAAAGCTTTACGCAGTGCGTGCCGCTGAAACCGCGATGGAAGCCAAGGTCAAAGGCGGGTTCAACGAACAGTCACGGATTATTCAAATGCTGACCGATGGACGTGCCGTGATGGTCGATTGATCAGTCGCGGCCTTTGGCGGCCTCAACCTCCATATCCATGCCGTTCATCCGCGCGACATGGTCGACTAGCATCGGCACGTAATCACCTCCCTGCCCCAAGGCTTCGACATGGGTAAAGTAGTGTTTGGCAGCCCCCGCCATGACGTTGACTATGCCCGCCTCAGCCGCCATCGCGTTGACATAACGCAAGTCTTTGGACGCGTTTTCGATGGTGAATTTATGGATTTCGCGGTCGCGATCGACGGCGTAGGTCATGAACGTATCAAAGAAACCGTTCGACAAACGGCTTGATCCTATTACTTCGCGCACCTTCGAGGGCGGCAAGCCGACTGAGGCACCCAAAACGGTAGCCTCGGCATAAAGGGCGGCGTAACCCATTGAAATGAAGTTCATCAGCAACTTCATTTGGTGACCGCTGCCCGTGTCACCAACGTGGGTGATGTTACCCGCCCAGCACTCCAAAACGGGCTTGATCTTGGCAAAGGTAGCACCATCGCAACCGACCATAGCATCAAGCGTGCCAGCCTCGGCTTCCTTGGGGGTGCGTCCCAACGGCGCATCTACGAACGTAGCACCTTTTGCGTCCAACTCACCCGCCAAAACAGCTGTCGAGGTTGGGTCCGCAGTCGTTGTGTCGATCACGATCAGGCCGTTACGTGCACCTGCAAGAATACCATCATCTCCGCGGATCACCGCCTCGACTTGTGGCGACTTCGACAGGCACAAGTGGATGACATCGCAGTGCTGCGCCATCTCGCGCGGGGTTGCGGCCTCTTGCGCACCTTTAGCGATCAGGCTTTCGATCGGCGCACGGTTGCGGTTGCCTTTGATCCACACTGGATAGCCACCTTTAATAAGGTTGCTTGCCATGCCGTGACCCATAAAGCCCACACCAATGAAGCCAATTGTCATATCTTGTGCCATTTTGAAATCCTCCGGATACGCACCATTGACAAGGCCGCAACAAACCACGTTGATGAAATGGTATACCATCGTGGCAATGTTGCAAGCACGAGGCGCATAGGGGGATATGACATGAACATTCTGATACTCGGTGGTGGCGGTGTCTTAGGCCAAAAACTGGCATTGAATTTGGCCGCCAATCCAACCCTGAAGGGTCAGGCAATCACACAAATTACTTTGGCCGACTTGGTAGATCCGTCGAAGATTGACGCCCCCTTCCCTGTACAAACTGTCACATGTGATATCGCCGACGCCGCGTCCGTCGCAAAATGTGTAACAGCACAAACCGATGTGATTTATCTGCTGGCCGCGATCGTCAGCGCCCACGCCGAGGAAGATTTTGACGCGGGCATGAACATCAATCTGTTCGGGACCTATAATGTCTTGGAACGCTGCCGCGCCTTGGGAACTGTGCCGACGGTGGTGTTCTCCTCCTCGATTGCGGTCTATGGAGGCGAGGCTCAGGACCCACTTGGCGATCACAGCTACCCCAATCCGCAGACATCGTATGGGATGCAAAAAGCGGCGGGCGAGATGCTGATCAACGACTATTCCCGCAAAGGGTACATCGACGGTCGTGCGTTCCGATTGCCAACGGTTTCGGTACGTCCGGGTAAGCCGAACCGCGCGGCAAGTAGCTTTATGTCGTCGATCTTGCGCGAACCGTTAAACGGCCAAGAAGCGGTTTGCCCTGTGGACGCAGAATTCCTGCACTACTATATCAGCCCCCGCCGTTGCGTCGAAAATCTGGTCAAAGGAGCGGAATTGCACGCCGCTGAGATCGGCCAGAACCGTGTCATGCAAATGCCGGGCAAGACTTGGTCCATTGCGCAAGTCATTGAAGCGATGTCCGCCGTCGCAGGCACCGATCCCGCCAAACTGATCCGATGGGACCCGCAGCCCGACGTTAAACGGATCGTGTCAGGCTGGCGTTGGGACATCCATGCTGACAAAGCCCTTCGTTTGGGCCTGAAAGCGGACGACACATTTGAAGACAATATCCGCTACTATCTGGAAGACGATAAACCCACTGTCTAGCTGCGGTTCACTGCTCTTCTGAATGTTGCTAAAGCAGCCGCCAATTCTGGGAGATCTTTGGCGTAATCTTCTACTTGCTCACCTGCTTTTTGTGCAGCGGCGGCTTGACGTGAACTGATGATCCCTGCACCAGGTCCATCTGGATGGCTCATGATCCCAACGCCTGCGCAAAACAGGAAGTCGTCGTTGCTAGGCAATTCCATCGACAGCGCGCGCGGCCTTGGTCACGACGGTGTCATCCTTGGTAAACTAATTGGCCAAACCGTTTACATGCAGATGATCGCTGCCCGCCAATTGCCACAGTTTTTGCATTCCAGGATCGACGATCCCTACGTGCGGTGAGCGTTACATCAACCCTCATTCGTTACGATGCGCATGGATCGGCAACGGGCTATGATCGCATATTGCCCGCAAGCCTGCCAAGCCGATAAGGTTCAGCGAAGCCATAACAAAGCTCGCACCAAGGCATTCGAGCAGGTCAATGTTGCGGCGCATTACGTCGATCTCGTCAGTTATATTGAAGGCATACATTACCTAGCGCCCTGCCTTTTGCGCGGTTTTGTTTAAAACTTGCATCACCAGTTTGGCACTGTCGTCAAACGGACACGCAGGGCCTGTTGCCTTGCAGCTCGTCATCCTTGATGAAATCAATGCCAGCCTGGGCCAGTTCAATGGCAAGTGGGGCGGTTTGCTCGGCACTTAAGCCCACGCTTGGTTTTACAATCGTCCCAATCATCGGATCACTTGGCACACCCATCTGCTTTCGTGTTCCAGCGATTCCAAATTGAGGACCCACCCAACCTGATATCCACAAATCCCCTATCTCTCGCCCATTCAGTTTGATCTGAAGTTATTGGCGAAACCGAACCTGATACCACGGCCATCCGCCTGGCCAATCCAATGCCTTTGGCAATCGATGATCCAGCAAGCGCACCCGTTTTTTGAAAATGCGCGACCAATGCATAGGCGATCCCTTGCGAGCCGACCACAAATCGATGTCCCGCGTTCCACAAAAGCGCACCTGCCGACGCGACATCTGATCAATTGTGACCTCGCCCTGTGCCGTGGCTGAAATAGAGGCTGCGCGTTCTGGATCGGCCATGCGCGTCACGGGATGACAGGCCATTACGGGGTGTCTGTCCAAACGAAACACGCCAGTAGAGGTTTTACGCCTTAGATCATTAAGTAATGCGTTGAATACTAGCGGCTATTTCGTCTGGTTCGAAAACTCGCTTCCAGTCGTCTCGCACCAAGACCGGCTTGCCCGATTCAATTGCTGTGTTGCCGGCATCTGAGAATACGCCGCCCCGCACGACCTCGTCCATCGCTTCGCACATGACGTCTAGCAAGGATGCGCAGACGGTTTCTGATAAGCTCGGTTCTAGCAAGGCCATCTGTTCGACTGTGACACGGTAGCTGCGCGCAACGAGGGCGTAGATGGCACGGCCGAATTTTTCACGCAAAGCATAGTGATCCTCTGGGCCCTCCATAGCGGTGTCGATATCGACGCGATTAACGCCAACGGTGTCTTACAATCGGGTGCGTCCCGCTTCCGAAATTTCGACGTGAGCGACTTCAAAATCCGTCCCCGCAAGGTTTGCGGCACTGCGCACGCCCACCTTGCCGCCTGCACCCATCAGCACCAATTTTTCAGTCATGATATTTTCGTTTTTTAGCTTGCCGTTCGCGGTACCAAATGTAGACGCCGGCACCGATAATGATCAGCCCGCCGCACATAGTCCAAGCAGTTGGGTATGTGTTGAAAAAGACAATCCCTGCGAAAGCAGCAGAAAAGATTTGAATATAAATCACAGGGGCTAAAATACTGGCGTCGGCCAAGCGATGTGCAGAAGTCGCTAGAATATGTGCTGTGCCTCCGAAGATGCCGATCAATAAAAAGAACACCCAATCGGCTGTTTCCGTCGGCCAAACCCATTGCGAGAACGCGAACGGGGCCAGGCAAAACGTCGCAAGCCCTGATGCCCAAAGCTGGGATGTACTGTTGTTTTCGATACCCGCGAGTTTGCGCGTCATCAGAAAATAGATCGACGCGCCAACCAAGGCCCCAAGGTTCAACAACATCGCAGGATGAAATCCTGTTCCCCAAGGCCGCATGACAACGATGACGCCTAAGAACCCTACACAAACGGCGGCGATGCGGTGGCGTCCTACCTTTTCGCCCAGCATAGGAATGGCCAAAAGCGTGACCAAGATAGGTCCCGCAAACATGATCGTCGTCGTGACTGTAATTGGTAAATACTTGAGGGCCATGAAGTTAAGGCAAGTGCCGGTGAACAAACTGGCCGAGCGCAAGACCTGTAGCTTTGGACTGTGCGACCTGAAGGCGGATAGCCCTTCGCGCGGCACGAATACCACGATGGCCAGCAAGAAGTGGATTGCATAACGCAGGAACGCCACTTGCATTGCCGACAGCCCCGCCAACACCAACCATTTGGCTGAGGTATCGATCATCGTGAACAACATCACCGCCAGCGCCATAGACCCAAGCCCGAGGAGGATCCGTTCTTCCCGGGGTGCGACGGTTTGGGCCATAGTTTCAGATCACAAGAACATGGTGATAATGTTGGGCCAGACCAACAAAGTTGAAAGCGCCAACAGCTGCAGCATGATGAACGGCAGAAAGCCACGGAAAATATCTGTCAACGAAATCTCAGGCGGAGCAACAGACTTGAGGTAGAAGGCTGCTGGTCCAAAGGGAGGTGACAAGAAGCTGACTTGCATGTTCATACAAAACACAACCCCGAACCAGATCGGGATGTAGCGTGCTTCGATGCTGCCGAGGAACCCGATTTCTTCGGCAGGTAGCCGCACAACGATGGGTAGGAACACTGGCATGATCAACAACACGATGCCGACCCAGTCCATAAACATACCCATGATTAAGAACACTAACATCATCATCAAGATGATCCCCATCGTCGGTAGGTCTGCCCCGATAATCAAATTCGCAACATAAGTTGGCCCACCGACAAGCGTGTAGGCCGCGGCCAATGCTGCTGCCCCGATAGTCACCCAGATGATCGTACCTGTAGATTTGAGCGTACGGATCAAGCTATCCCAGACGATATCAAACGTCATCTCGCGACGGATCATACCAATGGTGAATACGGCAACCACGCCCATTCCCGCAGCTTCGGTGATCCCCGTGATGCCGCCATAAATTGAACCCAAGACAACGCCGATTACAACGATAGGGGCGATCAAGCCTTTGCCCATGTCCCAACCGCGTGCGGTACGTTCACGGCCAACAACTACAAAAACGATCAAGGTAAAGATCACGAATGCACCGACAATCCAAGGAATATCAGCAACCATCCCCAGCGGGATCGGATCTTCGTTTTCGCGGATTGCGTTGTCGCCAGTCAGGGTAAAGAAAACCGCACGAAGGAATAAAACACCCATCACCCACATCGCAAAGCGCGAGATGAAGCCAAGGAACATCAGACCCTTTTCGGAGCCTTCAGGTTCACCCGGGATCGGATCCGGCAAGGGGGCTAAGGATGTGTTCATCCGTGTGCGTATCAGAATATAGAGAATGAAGAACGAAGCTAGCATAAAGCCTGGCAAGAACGATGCGGTGAACAACGCCTTGATGGAAGTTTCGGTCACCAGACCATAGAAGATCAAAACGATCGACGGTGGGATCATGGTTCCCAGTGACCCCGACGCACAAATCGTACCAATCGCAAGGTTGCGATCATACCCCAGACGCAACATCTGCGGCAAAGCAATCAGGCCCAGTAGAACAACCTCACCACCAATAATGCCCGACATCGCCGCCATAATGACCGCCATGATAGACGTGGCGACAGCGATACCGCCGCGCATCCGGCTCATCCAGACGTTCAGTGACGAATACATGTCCCGCGCAATACCGGATCGTTCCAGCATTGCGGCCATAAAGATGAATAACGGCACCGATATCAGGACGTAGTTCGTCATTTGCCGATAAACCGCCTGCCCCAAGACAGACAGCGGACCACGCCCAAAGTCGCCCCATAAAAGATCAGGTGGGAACTTAAGCGCCAGTGTTACGACTGCTAAGAAGGCCGAAGCGAAACCCAGCGGCATGCCGATGGACAGCAAGGCAAACATACCCAGCAGAATGATGAGAGAGAGTGTACCAATATCGACCATTAGTTCTTTTCCTCAAGTGTACGGCGGATGTTTTCAATTTCAGCTTCGTCGATCTCGTCGGCCGGTGTGTGCGATTCAGGTGCCTTGTTCCAATCTGCGAACAGGTTGGACACGGCTTGAATGCAGACCAATACGATGATGATGAGCAAAGCGGGTTTGACGATACCAGGGATGGGTGGATCCCACGCGGTGCCAAAGGTTTCCATGCGCATGAAGCGGTTCTCTGCATCGGTATAGCCGCCCCAAACAAGAGCGAATGTGAATGCAACGATCAACAGGACAGAGATACAGTCAGATGTCTTTTGCATCCACCAAGGCATCATATCGTAGATGATATAAATGCGGATATGGCTGCGCTGCTGCATTGCATAAAGTCCCGCAAGAAGGAAAACAAAACAGGCGATCCATAAGGATAGTTCATTGGCCCAAAGCGTGGGCCGCGAGAATACGTAGCGCGAAACAACTTCGTAGAACATAACCAGCACGATAAACGCGGTCATGATCATCGCAAGGCGACCCAGCACAACCGACACAAGATCAAAGACCCCGTCAGGCTTTGTCTCAATCGCGCCTTTGGTGTCGGACAAAAAGAGCGAGGCAAACAGCAGAGATAACCCAAACATTGTCAACATCAGCTGGACAAGAGGCTTGCCAGCAGGACGGATCATTTCAAACATGCCATAGGCATCTTCAGTGAACATCTGTTGACCAATTAGAAGAAGATAAAGCAAAAAGGTGATCGAACAAAAGACGATCATTCCAGTCTTTATGGGCCCGCGCAACTGCCCAAGAAATAGCGAATTGTTCTGCATCATATGCCTCCCCGCATGATCATGTCTTCGGTAGAAAAAGGCGGGCCCAAACAGGACCCGCCTTGATCGTTATTTGGTAAAGCGAACCAGACGTTACTCGCCGATCAGACCCAACTGCGTAAGATAAGCTTTGTGGCTTTTCACAAGCGCATCGGCCTCTGGGCTACGCGTCGCCCAATCATCCCATGCAGCTTGAGCTGCAACGCGGAACGCAGCGCGGTCTTCAACTGACCATGCATACAAAGTGACGCCTTGCTCTTGGAGCATAGCAGCTGCTTCGGTGTTAGCTTTTTCGTTGGCCATAGCAATCTGGAAGGAAAGCTTTTGCCATGCAGTATCAATGATACGGCGCTGTGATTCGCTCAGGCCCTCCCACACAGCTTGGTTACAAGCAAGGTGGTCAGATGGCATAGAGTGGAAGCCTGGATAGTTGGCGTGCTTTACGATGTCATACAGACCCAGACCAACGTTGTTTGCCAAGCCGGATGCATCCGCACCGTCGATGATACCTGTCTCAAGCGCGGTAAAGATCTCAGTGAAATCCATCACGATTGGCGAGGCACCCATCTTTTCAAAGATCTCCGTTTCCATGCCCGGAGGTGAACGGAACTTCCAACCGACAAGGTCAGCAGGACCTGCAATAGGCTTGGATGACGCGAATGATTCCTGACCGTAAACGGCCCAACCAATCAGCTGCATACCTTGCGCGTTGTAAAGTTCCTGAGCCGCTTCGTAGCCGTTACCATAATATAGCCAGCTATACTGCTGCCATGGCGTATCATAACCACCCATGATGTCGCCCACGAATTGGAACGCTGGGTTTTTACCGGTCTGATACGCGCCGCCTGTTGCGTCACAATCAAGAATACCGTTGATCGCCGCATCGAATGTTTCAACCGTTGCAACAACGGATGATGAATAGAACATCTCAATTGAGATTTCGCCACCAGACATGGTCTGAACGTCATCGATCCAAGTGGCCAACATCTTGCCTGTTGGGTGCTCAGTCGCGTAGTGCGTTTGGATGCGCAATGTCACATTCTCAGCAAGTGCAGCACTTGCCAACGTCGCGCCGGCAACTGCCGACATAAGTAATGTCTTGAGTTTCATCTTAATATTCCTCCCATGGCGACAATTTTCGCCGTTAGCGAATTCACCCATCCTCTCAGACCGTGAATCACGATGGTATACCATCTGGAATTGACGTTACTCACTGCTTGATCGACAAGCAACAAGATTCGGTATACCAAATTTTCAACATAAAATGTACTTCCAAGCACCTTATTCAAAAGACGGGGGCGACAAAAATGTCAGATCAAACGCTACCAGAAAAAATAGCCAATCAACTGCGTCGCGACATTTTGCGAGGACGGTTAGCGCCTGGCGATTCTTTGAAAGAGCGCGACAAAGCAGCGGATCTTGGCGTCAGTAGAACCCCGATGCGTGAAGCAATTCGCATTGTTGCGCGCGAAGGCCTGATCACCTTGCGCCCTGCCCGCAGTCCGATTGTCGCAATGCCAGATGTCAAAGCTGTTACCGACGATGTCGAGGTTCTTCTGTCCGTTGAAAAGCTATCAGGCAAGTTGGCCTGTGAACGTGCCACAGACGCGGACATTGAAGGAATTGCTGTGATCACGCAGCACATGGACAATAACTTTACTACCATGGACCCCCTCGACATGTTCGAGATCGACATGAGTTTTCATTCTGCTATCGCGAAAGCATCGCATAATGAACCTCTGGCAGAAATCCACAGTCGGTTTTTGGCGCGTCTATGGAGGGCGCGTTTCCTTGCAGCAATAAAGCGTCGTAACCGCACTAAAGTCATCGCACATCATACCGCTATTCTGGCAGCCTTGCGCGCGCGCGATGCCGTTGCCATTGATGCTGCAATAGGAACGCATTTAGACCAACTGTCCAAAGACATCGCTGACGTGATCCGCCGCGAGCATCAAGATTTGCAGGACAAAGCCGACCAGCAAGCCGACTGAAGCTAGTGGATCAAAGACCCGCCGTTCACATCAATCTCTGATCCCGTCACATAGGATGATAAATCCGACGCCAAGAACAAACAGCACCCCGCCACATCCTGCGCCGTGCCCGCGCGCCCCATCGGAATGCCATCCAACACGTGCGCACGCATCTCGTTGGTTAGCTTGCCTGCGGTGATGTCGGTCGCGATAAAACCCGGGCAAATCGCGTTCGCGCGGATGCCGTCGGGTGCCACTTCCCGCGCCATCGCTTTGGTCAGCCCCAAAATACCAGCTTTTGCCGCTGAATAATGTGGCCCGCCGAAAATGCCCCCACCTCGTTGCGCGGAAACGGACGACATATTCACAATGCTGCCCAACCTGCGTTCACGCATATGCGGTAGGAGAGCTTGCGACATATAAAGTGTACCGCGCAGGTTCACATCCAGCACATCATCGTAGT
>NZ_JABBAM010000099.1 GCF_018607965.1 Planktotalea sp. | reverse complement strand
GTTGAGGATAGACCCAAAGGAATTCAATTTGCGGGCGTGTTTTCTGAGCGCAGTAGAGCTGCTGGCTCCGCAAGTAAAAATAAAGGTATCTACCTTGATGTTGACGAGGAGCAAACGCTGCCGAGATCTGCGGTTGGTGATGATGGCCGAATCCGTCAAATTTTACTGAATATGATCGGAAACGCGATAAAATTTACCCAAGTCGGGGGGGGGTGACGATCAAAACCCAAGTGAAAGAAGAGGCTTCAAGCTACCTCCTCACGATCGATGTCAAAGACACTGGTGTTGGTATTCCTGAAGACAGAATGGGAAAAATTTCAGCAAGTGGACAGTAAAACAACACGTAAGTTTGGTGGAACTGGACTTGGTTTGCCAATCTCGCAACAGCTGGCAAAACTAATGGCTGGTGGTATCTCGGCTACATCAACTTTTGGAGAAGGTTCCCTTTTTTCGATACGATTTACGGTTCAAAAGTTAAAGAATTCTGAAAAAGATCAAACTTTTGCGCAACAAGACGTTGTTGAAATTTCCCCGATGTCGGTGTTGATTGCTGAGGATAATCAGACCAACAGATTTTTGATTGGCAAGTACTTGCAGGGATTACCCCTAACGGTTCGCTTTGCGCATGATGGGCGCGAAGCCGTTGAAAGTACGCGGGAAAATTGTCCTGATTTGATTTTCATGGACATGTCGATGCCAGAAATAGACGGTTTGGAAGCGACGCGAAAAATTCGAAAGTTACCTGATATCAAGCCGCATATTATCGCCTTAACGGCGAACGCCTTTGCGAGTGATCGCGAGGCTTGCTTTGAAGCGGGTATGGATGATTTCCTAGCCAAACCCTTTAAAAAGGTAGATCTGCTATCGAAGCTTTCAGAATTTTGCATCCAGCTGCCTGCAAATCAGCTTTGATCCAGTTCCCTAGATGACATAACAAGTCTTAACAAACGTTGGTGAGGGCTGAACTTGGATATTGCGACACGTGTGTGGAACCACAAATGGAAGATCGATCCTATCGTTCGTTCTCTGATCGATGATGATTTTTACAAACTTCTGATGTGCCAATCGGTATTCCAAAGCCATCCTGAAACGAATGTAACGTTCAGCCTGATCAACCGCACGAAGTCTGTTCGACTGGCAGAGTTAATCGACGAAGGTGAGCTACGTGAACAACTTGACCACATTCGTTCGCTGTCATTGACCCGCGGTGAAAGCACATGGCTGCGCGGCAATACTTTCTATGGAAAACGTCAGATGTTTCGTTCCGATTTCATGCATTGGTTCGAAAATATGCGGCTGCCGGATTATCATCTTGAGAAACGAGATGGACAATACGAACTGACGTTTGAGGGCAAATGGCATGAAGTCATGCTTTGGGAAATTCCCGCGCTTGCCGTTCTTATGGAACTTCGTAGTCGTGCCGTTTTAGACAGCATGGGTAAGTTTGAATTGCAGGTGCTTTATGCCCGCGCGATGACCCGTGTTTGGGAAAAAGTCGAAAAACTGCGTCAAGTTGATGGCTTAAGGATCGCCGACTTTGGTACCCGTCGTCGTCACTCGTTCCTGTGGCAGGATTGGTGTGCGCAGGCGATGCAGGAAGGGCTGGGTGAAAAATTCATCGGTACGTCAAACTGCAAGATCGCAATGAAGCGCGATATTGAAGCGATTGGCACCAACGCGCATGAGTTGCCGATGGTCTATTCTGCGCTTGCCGACGATGACGCAGCCCTACGCCAAGCCCCCTACCAAGTTCTTGAAGATTGGCAGGAAGAACACGATGGCAACCTGCGTATCATTTTACCAGACACATACGGCACGCAAGGCTTCTTGGACAACGCGCCTGATTGGCTTGCGGGTTGGACGGGTATTCGTATCGATTCAGGTGATCCTGCGACAGGTGCCGAGATCTCAATCAAATGGTGGACAGATCGCGGCGAAGATCCCCGTGAAAAGCTGGTCATTTTTTCTGATGGTCTCGATGTTGAGAAAATCATCGAATTGCACAAGAAATTTGAGGGCCGCGTGCGCGTCAGCTTTGGCTGGGGAACGCTGCTGACGAATGATTTTCGTGGTCTGGTGCCTAATGGTGGCCTTGATCCGTTTTCAATCGTTTGTAAGGCTGTGCAAGTGGGTGGGCGCCCAACCGTGAAACTATCGGACAATCCGGGAAAGGCGATGGGACCAGCAGATGAAATCGAGCGCTACAAACGTGTGTTCGAACTAGGTGCGCAAAGCCGCCAAGACGTTATTGTCTAAGCTTTAGTCCTCATCAGAAACACGACCGCGTAGCGATTTAACTTCGCCGCGGACTTTCTTCGTTTTTAGACGGCGCTTCTTGCTGCCTAACGTGGGGCGTGTCGCGATACGTCGCTTTGGTGCGATCAATGCCTTGCGGATCAATTCGATCAAACGATCGCGTGCAATTGATCGATTTCGCGCTTGGCTGCGTTCTTCTTCCGCGCGGATAATCAATGCGCCGTCTTGGGTCCAACGCCGTCCTGCTAACCGTTTTAAGCGTGCCTTAACTGGGCCTGTCAAACTAGGTGAGCGTTCTGCTTCAAAGCGCAACTCAACGGCTGTTGATACCTTGTTCACGTTCTGACCGCCAGGACCAGACGCGCGGGTAAAGCTCTCGGTCAGCTCCCAATCGGCGATCTCTAGGGTGGGCGTGATTTGCAACATGCCCCTACATGCCACGCAAATCCCCAAGACGCAAAAAGGGCCGCCCAAATGAATGAACGGCCCTTAATCTAGAGTTTCGGAGGCGGTGCTAGTTAGGCATTCGCCAATTCGCGCGGTCTAAGCCGGCTAGGGGTTGCCGCTAACGGCTCACCTCGCAAATTGTCCCAACACACTTCTCCAATACCTTTTTAGACACAGGATCACCTCCTCTCATTTGTTTCGATTGAAGATAGGATTGCATGGAAAACCCTATCTGCC
Organism: Planktotalea sp.; assembly: GCF_018607965.1. GTDB lineage: Bacteria > Pseudomonadota > Alphaproteobacteria > Rhodobacterales > Rhodobacteraceae > Planktotalea. Next base: position 9,870 of record NZ_JABBAM010000099.1, on the reverse strand, counting down.
AAACAAAATTTTAGAGAACCTACGCTGCGCTTGTTTTCCAGTGTTCGGTAATTGCTTTGAACGGCACGAGTGCAATCAAGGAAAGCGATAGCTTTACACCCCAATCGGCGACGGCCAAAGACATCCAAAGTGGTGCAATTGGCCCAAAGCCAAGCAATGGTAACGCTTCATTTGCCCAGCTTACATCGTTTGTTGGTTCCAAAATGATGAGACCCGCAGAGAAAGCGATCGTAAAGAAAAGGGCCGTATCAACAGTTGATCCTATGATCGAAGACGCCAATGGTGCGCGCCACCATTTCCCGCGCTTCAACGCGTCGAAAATCGAAACATCGATCAATTGCGCGATGAGGAATGCCGTGCCGGATGCGACAGCGATGCGTAGGGTTACAAGTGGTCCAAATTCACCTTGGATCTGCGTGCCGATCAGCGAACACAGAACGCCAACGGCAAAGCCTGCGAAAATCACGCGACGTGCGGCACTAGGACCGTAGAAGCGGTTCATCAAATCGGTGACAAGAAAGGCGAGGGGGTATGTGAATGCGCCCCACGTCAGCCATTGTCCGAATAGGAATTGTACGAGGATATTTGAGGCAACCACGATGGCTGCCATGGCAAGAATGCCAGGAATGTATGTGCGTGTCATATGTCATGCCCGTTTTTTACAAGGTTGCGGCTACTTGGGGTCTCAGAATTGAGATGTCAGGCCGTTTAGGCCTTGGTTCCGTGTAACGCAAGTTAATCTTGTAAGCGGAATTCTACGATGATTGTGGACTGTGCCGCGCTGAAGTTATCGTCAGAGATTGCGACCAAACGAATGTCGTCAGCATCATCGCGCCAAACTGCCAGCCCTTCCAAGTTATCAAATTGTCCGAAGGCACCTGAAAAAATGAGCCTATGATCTGTTGGAGCGCCATCTTTGAAGCGAATTTGACTAATTTGTGCGGCGAAACCAAAACCATTGAAGGCGCGGGTCAGAACATAAAGATGTCCGTCTGGCCCAAAGTCTGCACCGACTGGGCGAAACCCACCACGACGTGGCAATTGATAGACGACATCCCAGTTTCCAGCCTGATTGCTTTGGTAAACATAATAAGGCGCTCTTACATTCGGGGATCCTTCACGCAGCGCGATAAAGGCACCATTAGGCGCAAGCGCAAGTGCCTCAAAACCAGTGTTTTTTGGGGTCTTTGTATTGGACGTCGGAAGGTCGTGAGAGGTGGGCGTGCTGCCTGCGTCGGGATAGCTAAGAATACGAAACTTATGTTCGACTGACACATGGAAGGCACCGTCATCTGCAATCGCAAGCCCCTCCATATCACGCTCGCGCTTCTCGTCGGGACGCAGTCCGGTGTCTACAACCAAATGGAGCGCTTCGATCAAAGATGCTCTAAAGAGTGTGCCATCAGACGTCCGTATAAAATCACCGCGGTAGAGAACGCCGTCGTCGCTGACAGAGACAAAGCTTGATCCTTCCTTGCTGACCTCCAGGCCAGAAAGCCCGCCGAAGCCATCGACAGAAGGCTCCCACTTGAAGTGCGCTATCGGCACTGCGACGGGCTCCGCTGATAGCGAAGTCGCGCATGCAATTGCTAAAGCTGTTAGCGCGACTGTAAGACGTTTGAACATTGTTGGGGTAAATCCGCTAGAACCAGCTCGCGCCGTGCTTTTGGTTTCGGGGCTTTTGGATCGCGCGGCTTGGCTTTTGGTGGGTTCAGAATATCGTTCACCCACTTTTGCGCATCTGCACATCCATCACCTGCAGGGGGTGGGTTCTGATCTTTGCATCCGCGTGCGCCCTTGGGGCAGGCCAGTCGAACGTGGAAATGGTAGTGATGCCCATACCAAGGGCGAATTTTACGCAACCACTTACGATTGCCTTTCTCAGCGTTGCACATCGCTACCTTCGCACCGGGGAATACGAAAATACGTGCGGTGCGTTTATCTTTCGCAGCGGCCTTCATGATTTCCATATGTTGGCGCGTGAACTTGTCGTTGGTGTAGGCACCTTTTGCACGACGTAGCGAAACAGAGCTGATCTTTTCGCGATCCCGATGGGACAGGCGCAAGTTGTTAGCCGGCAGCATCCAGATATCAATGTCCAGACCAATCTGGTGGCTACGGTGTCCTGACAGCATTGGCCCGCCACGTGGCTGGCTGATGTCACCAATATAAAGTCCGTTCCAGCCAGGTAACTTCGCCGCTTTTGCAGAGAGTTTTTCGATGAAATCGATGGTGGTTGGATGACCCCAGTTGCGATTTCGCGACAAGCGCATCGCCTGCCATGTTTTGCCAGTTTCGGGTAATGCTACAGAACCTGCGGCACAGCCTTTGGCATACGAACCCAAAGGTGCTGCACGCTGGACGGATCCATTTTTGACTGCGCCGAACAGCTGTTTGGCTTCTGGCGCAGCGGCGGCAGGCAGTGCAAAAGCAAGGGCTAATAGGGCAGTAGAAAACAGGCGAAACATTATTTAAAATCTCCACGTCTATCAACGAAGTACAATAGAACTAGACCGATTAAGAAAAGACCAATTACAGGCGATATACCAATTCGTGCGCTTTGCGTAATTGTTGTCACAATGCCAATAAGAAGCGGTGCAAGGAAAGCGGTCGCGCGACCAGAAAGACCATACAAGCCAAAGTACTCTGTCGCAGTGTCTTCGTCCGTGTGACGTACCATCAGGGAACGACTGGCAGATTGTAGCATACCGCCCATACCGCCAATTAGAATACCGCAAATAATGAAGATTTGATCAGACATTCCGGCAGCAACAGGCATACTATAGATCGTATTAGGCGTGATGTTGATGATCGTCAGGCTGACAAAGACCAGAACTATGATTGCAAACGTAACAACGGGCTTTGGTCCAAATTTGCGATCTGCAAAGCCCCCTATGTAGCTAAAGATTGCAGCACCAATTGCAGCAACCACGCCGAATACGCCGATCTGTGTGACCTCCCAGTCCAAGACCAGTTTCGCATAAACGCCGCCGAATGCATAAAGACCGTTCAGGGCATCGCGATAAAACATGGAACCAATCAGGAAGTATCCTAAGGATTTACGGCTTTTCAGTCCTTTGATCGATGTGACAACCTGTGCGAAAGCTTCTGAAAAGCTGGACCTGATTTGATCTGTGCGCACTTCGCGCACCCACAGGAAATAGGGGATCATAAAGACGACGAACCAAAGAGCAGCGAAGGGGCCAGTTGAACGCGTGCCTGCCCGCGCTGCTGGGTCCAGTCCAAAGAGTGGGTCTAGCCCAGCAATTGTTTTGCCGTTGCCTTGTTCAACCAGCAATAACAGCGCAATGGCCAGTCCGAATACGCCACCAAGATAGCCGAATGCAAAGCCTGAACCTGAGATTTTGCCGATCTGTTCACGCGTCCCCAATCCGGGCAACTGTGCATTGGTGAAGATTAAAGCAAGTTCGGCACCGATGAAGCCGACACCAAATGCAGCGAGCATCCAGAAAAGGTTGCTTGCATCGGGGGCTGTGAACCAAAGTGCAGCAGCGCCGAAAACATACAATGCACTGAAGGAAATGATCCAAGGCAATTTGCGCCCTGTGCTGTCGGCCATTGCGCCAAAAATAGGCGCTGATACTGCAATAATCAGGCCGATGAGCGCTGTCGTCCACGCCCACATCGCCTGCGCATTCGCGTCCGCGATCTTTTCGACCTGACCTAAATTCAGATAGTACGTCGCGGCAATCGCGACGAAGAACGGACCAAAGATAAAGGTGTTCAGAACAGTGTGAAACGGCTGGCTGGCCCAATCAAAAAAGTACCAACCCCAAATTCGCTTGCGCAGGGTCTTGTCCGCCGATGCATCTGCCATTTTTGCTGTCCCTTATTTTTGGATAGTTAGACAGACACAAACACGCGCGCGCAAGTTAATCCTGACCTCAGTCCTGCATAGGCGGCCAAGGGCGCGTTGCATCCGCTTCGATCCACTTGGCAATCCACGCTGGAATTGGTGGGGATTTTGCATCGCTTCCGATGGCCGCAACAACGCGTTCAGAGGCAACAATGCCGTTTTTGTCTGTGATCGCCGCACGGTACAACGCGTGATTGGCAATTTCGCCGTTGGCTTTAACCATGCATTGCTCCAGATACATGAATCGATCGTCCCAACACACGGCGCGCGACCGCATTGTAAACGCCTCAAACGTGCGAATGCGGCGCCGATAACGCACAGACACACCCGCCATCGTCAGACCCCAGTTTTGCGATCTAATCGCGCCAATCAAACCGGTGCGTTTGGCCAAAGGTATGCGCCCAAGATCATAGAGCGTCAGTGTGCGTCCGTTGTTCAGTTCCATCCACATATCAATATCTTGGGGCCAGCAGCGGTGGTGTGAAACATGCGCTTCGTTGAATCCCAAAGGCGGAGCAGTGCGCGCATTCCAGAGGGCTTTGAGCATTCGAACAAATGGGTACATTGGACAATTTCCTTTTGCCATCATCTGACTCTGACGACATCTATCGTCAAGTTCGACCCCGCGGCACTTGCCGAGACGCGTTCGCGCGACTACCTAAGAGGCAACCGCAAATCGGAGCCTGCCCATGTTGTCCATTTTTCAAATTCTCATGCTGATCCTAGACATCGCATGGTTCTTTATCGTCGCGCATGTGATCATGAGCTGGCTGATCAATTTTCAGGTCCTCAATCTTGGCCAGCCCTTCGTTGCGCAAGTATGGCAGGGTCTGAATCGTATTCTTGATCCTGTATATTCGCGTATTCGCAGTTTCCTGCCGAATATGTCCGGCATCGACCTTGCGCCCTTGGTTGCATTAGTTGCGGTTTATGCACTGCGCATCGTTTTGGCGAACAACATCTCGGCATTCTACTAACACTGCATCTTGTGCCAATTGTTAACCTATGGGACATATCCTGTAAGAGCAGTTTAATGCCAAAACAGGACATCCCATGGACCGCGCCGTATCGCTTTTAAGCGACATTTTCGGATTTGACGCTTTTCGCCCAGGCCAGCGCGAAATTGTGGACGCTGTTGCGAATGGTGAAAACGTTCTGGCGATCATGCCGACAGGCGGTGGTAAGTCGCTTTGCTTTCAGCTTCCAGCGTTGATGGAAGAAGGTCTAACAGTTGTTATTTCTCCACTGATTGCGCTGATGCGCGATCAAGTGACCGCGCTAAAAGCAAGTGGTGTTGCAGCTGGCGCGTTGACGTCTGGCAATACCGAAGAAGAAACGAACGAAGTTTTCGCGGCAATAGATGCTGGTACCCTAAAGCTTTTGTATATGGCGCCTGAACGCCTTGCCTCTGGCGGTGCCGTCAATCTGTTGCGTCGTGCTGGCGTGCGCAGGATTGCGGTGGATGAGGCCCATTGTGTGAGCCAATGGGGCCACGATTTCCGTCCAGATTATTTGCGGATCGGTGATCTGCGTCGTGAACTTGGTGTCCCGATTGCGGCCTTCACAGCGACGGCTGATGCCGAAACCCGCGTTGAAATTGCCCAGCGATTGTTTGACGGTGAAACACCCCAAACGTTCCTGCATGGGTTTGACCGCCCGAATATCCACCTTGCATTTGGCGCTAAAGACGGTCCACGCCAGCAAATCCTTGCCTTTGCGGCCGCGCGCAAAGGGCAGTCTGGCATCGTCTACTGCGGCACGCGCGCGAAGACTGAAGGGCTGTCTGGTGCGCTGGGCCAAGCGGGTCATAGCGCGTGTTTTTATCACGGTGGAATGGATCCTGATGCGCGCCGCAATGTCGAAGCACGCTTTCAGAGAGAAGACGGCCTAATCGTTGTTGCAACCGTTGCCTTCGGAATGGGTGTTGATAAACCTGATATTCGCTGGGTTGCGCACGCGGATTTGCCCAAGTCGATTGAAGCATATTACCAAGAGATTGGCCGCGGCGGTCGCGATGGTGCGCCTGCTGAGACGCTAACGCTATACGGTGCTGACGATATCCGTCTGCGTCGTAGCCAGATTGACGAGGGTCTCGCGCCACCCGAACGCCGCGCTGCAGATCATGCGCGCTTAAACGCGTTACTTGGCTTGGCCGAAGCCTTGGATTGTCGTCGCGCCAGCCTGCTGGCCTACTTTGGCGAGACAAGCGTGAAATGCAGGAATTGCGATCTGTGCGATGCGCCCGTCGATGTGTTTGATGGCACGACTGCGGTGCGCAAAGCGCTGTCTGCGATTTTGCGTACGAATGAATATTTTGGTGCAGGGCATTTAATCGATGTTTTGATGGGCATTGAAACCGATAAAGTTAAAGCGCGTGGGCACGATGGCTTGCCTACCTTTGGTGTCGGAACTGAATACGGAAAACGCGAATGGCAGGCGGTGTTTCGCCAGATGATGGGCCACGATCTGGTGCGTCCAGATCCCGAACGCCACGGCGCGTTACGCATGACCGATGACGCCTTGCCCATTTTACGGGGCGAAGCGTCGATCCGTTTGCGCCGTGATAGTATCAAGAAAGCGTCGAAATACTCACCTGCTGTTAAGGAGTTGGTCAGTGAGGAAGATGCGCCGTTGATGTCTGCGCTCAAGGCCAAGCGTAGAGCGTTGGCAGAAGCTGCGCGCGTTCCCGCCTACATCGTGTTCAACGACAAAACCTTGATGGAGATGGCCCAAACTCGCCCAAAAACGCTAGATGAGATGGCGGGTATTGGGGGCGTCGGAGCAAAGAAACTTGAAACCTACGGCACAGCATTCTTAGAAGTTATCGTAGGTGAGGTTGAACCAGTTCACCCCGCACGTCGCAAATTGGCAGGGCGTGACAGCGGCACGCTGTATGATCGTTTGCTTGAAGTGCAGGCGGATTTAGCGCGTGGACGTGAGGGTTTGGACAAACCAATAAGCTGTTCCGCGTCGCTGCTTGCAAAAGTCGCTGCGCAGAAGCCGCAAAATGAACAGGCGCTTGAACGCATCTTGGGGGAACGCCGCAGCGAAAGATTTGCGCGCGCTTTTCTGGACGTGCTGCGTGAAGCGGGCTAGATCTATATTACACGAATAAGGGGGCGGATATGCTTGTTGTGATTTCACCTGCGAAGCGTTTGGACTGGGCGGAGCGAGACGTTGAAATGACCGCGCCAGACTTGCAAGCAGATGCGGTGCGGTTGGTCAAAACCGCCAAGAATCTGACACTTGGCGAATTACGCAAGTTGATGGATCTTAGTCCTGATTTGGCTCGATTGAATCGTGATCGTTTCAAAGCGTTTGAGGCCGAGCCGACGCCCGATGCCGTCCGTCCCGCGGCATTGGCATTTGCAGGCGACACCTATCAAGGCTTGGAAGCTGCAACGTTGGAACCAGAGGACATGCGCTGGGCGCAAGACCACCTGCGAATTCTGTCGGGACTTTATGGTGTTTTGCGTCCGCTTGATGCGATGCAACCCTATCGTTTGGAAATGGGCTCGCGGCTGAAAACACGCCGTGGAACATCGCTTTATGACTACTGGGGTGAGGATCTTTCTAAGATGCTTAACGCCCAAGCGGAAGTGGTCGGAACAGATACGCTGATCAACTGTGCCAGTCAGGAATATTTTGGCGCTGTCGCACCTAAGGCGCTAAAGCTGCGTGTGATTACGCCGGTCTTTATGGAACTTAAGGACGGCAACGCAAAAATTGTCAGCTTTTTCGCGAAAAAAGCGAGAGGCGCAATGGCACGATATATGGTTCAAAACCGCATCAACGACCCTAAGAATATTCAAGATTTCGATATTGGCGGATATGAGTTCCAGCCTGATTTAAGTGAGGGCGACCGTTGGGTATTCTTGCGCGATTATCCTACCTGATCTGGCAAAACAGGCCTAATGAATGCCGTCGATTTCCAAGCGCGTGATTTGCTCAACTACAAGCGCCTTTTTGAGTGGTTTTGTCTGATAGTAGTCGAGGCCCGCAGAAAGAATTGTATCTTGATCACCACTCATAGCGTGGGCGGTCATAGCAATTATTGGGACACGCTTTCCAATAGACCTTTCTAGCGCACGAATATCGCGTGTCGCGTCTTTACCGTCTTTCTTTGGCATAGAAATATCCATGAAAACGACATCAGGCGTCAGGCTTTGAAATAATTCGACCGCTTCTAATCCGTCGCTTGCGAACGTTAGTTCGACATCTAGACCTTTTAGCATCCTACTAAACACCAATTGATTGGTTTTATTATCTTCAGCAGCCAGCACGCGCAGTCGACGTTGATTGGGTGCGACGGGTAAAGTGGAACCCTGGCGAGAGTGAAACACAACTGTTTCGTCCGTTGGTGGGTCTGCAGAGTTTTGACCAGCGTTGTCGACTGGGTTCAGATCCATCTGCGCGCGAAACAGTGTCTGCCTGGGAATTGGCTTTTGTAAGATGCGCGAAACGTGTCGTCGCTCAGGATCGGTTTCTGCTGTAGCGACGTTGGATGTAACGAGAAGGATTGGTAGGCTCGGATGAACGCTTCTCAATTTTTGCGCCATATCAAAACCGTCTGCTGTGCCACTTAGATCGTCAAGGATCGCGACATCACAGTCGAATTTGATGAATTTCAAGGCATCCTGTTCCGTGCTGACCGCGCAGCATTTTATCCCAATCATCGCGAGTTGCTTTTCCATTAAAGAGCGGGTCAAATCGCAATTATCGAATAAAAGAGCATTTTCTATTGCCGGCTTGGCAATTTCAAACTCATCTGAGGGATCGCTTTCAAGGGTAATGTGAGATCCAAAACATGTCCCGGCCCCTTGTTCAGAAGTAACCCAAATTTTACCTTTCATCATTTCAATGAGGCGTTTTGTGATGGCGAGCCCAAGTCCTGTGCCTTCAAATTTTCGATTGCTTTCTTCTTCGATTTGGTTGAATTCGCCGAAAATATGCTCAATTTTATCAGCGGGAACGCCGATTCCTGTGTCTTGAACCGTCACGTGAAGATCGCACAGGTCGTTTTCGTTTTTTCCCGTGACAGATATTAATACGTGACCCTCCATCGTGAACTTGATGGCATTTCCCAAAATATTGGTAAGTATTTGCCGAATGCGACCTGGATCCCCAATCAATTGAGTTGGCAAGAATAGATTGTAGTCGACGAGTATCTCGATACTTTTGTCGCGTGCAGAGGTTTGCAACAAACGAACAACTTCATGAATGCATTGTTCGAAATCAAAGGTTGTCAGGCGAAGCTCAAGCCGTTCTGCTTCAATCTTAGAATAATCCAGCACGTCGTTAATTATTGTCTGCAGCGCGCCACCGGAATTTCGGATGGTGTCGACAAAAAGCTTTTGTTCCTCTCCTAGGGGTGTTTCGGCCAACAAGTCTGCCATCCCAACGATCCCGTTCATCGGTGTTCGAATTTCATGACTCATGTTAGCGAGAAACGCAGTTTTTGCGCGACTGGCGGCTTCTGCTTGGTAGCGCGCTTTTTTCAATTTGTTTTCGTACTCGATTGTGTCGGTGATGTTCACAGCAAGTGAAACAACGTCCCCGTCTGGCCCGCGCTCATCAATTAGTTTGACGTATATACCATTCCAAAATCGGATCACGCCCGGCTTTGGGTGGGGTGCGTTCCAGCGTTCTAGCATTGATGCGCGCCACTCGGCTTGGCTTAGGTTCTCTGTGTCTACGATCCCTTCGTCCGTCAGAATGAGCAATATTTCAGGATACGTCACGCCCGGCTTCATATCTTCCAAATCGTCAAAAATACCAAGGTAAGCATCGTTTGCACCTACCATTTCGTTGTCTGCGTTGAAGAATGCGAACCCATCGGGAATTGTTCGAATTGAATACCATAATCGGCGTTTGGCGATTTTAATTTTTTGATGTGAAAGACTTAGGGTCAGGACCCATTAACTGATTGAGCCTGTGAGGCTGATATGATTCACGACCCCTAGCTATAGGGGGACATGATGCGCAATTTGTAT
>NZ_JABBAM010000015.1:11578-12818 GCF_018607965.1 Planktotalea sp. | reverse complement strand
CCAAAGACTTCGCCAACCTCAACAGCGCCAAGATACACCGCAAAGAACAGCGCGCCTGAGATGCCGATGAAAAAGCCAGAAACAGCAAACGCGCTTAACTTGGCACGCATCGGGTTCACACCAATGATTTCCGCCGCGATATCCATATCACGGATAGCCATCCATTTTCGGCCCTGCATACCGCGTGTCAGGTTGCGGGCAATGACAGCGCTGATTGTGAGGAAGACAAGACAAAACAGATAGGTCGCCCAAGCATCCGTATTCGCCCCAGTCACAGGCACTCCAAACACAAAACGCTCTGGCGCGTTGATTTGACCAGACGCCGAGTAGTTGTAGAACCAGCTGACCTTGTTGAAAAGCCAAACCAGAAAGAACTGCGCGGCAAGTGTTGCCACTGCAAGGTAGAAGCCTTTGATCCGAAGCGATGGAAGACCAAACGCAGCGCAGACAACTGCTGTTATACCACCCGCAGCAATCACATGGAAAAAGATGTTCACGTCAGGAAAAGAGGTCATCAGCTTGTAGCACGCATAGGCACCCACAGCCATGAAACCACCAGTTCCCAGCGACACCTGACCACAATAGCCCGTCAGGATATTCAAACCAATCGCTGCGATTGAATAGATCAGGAACGGTAGCAAGAACGCGTTCGCCCAGTAGTCATTGATGATGAACGGAATGACTCCGAAGGCAACCGCCAAAACCAGATAGTAACGATAGCGATCAAATTTGATCGGGAACGTTTGGTTATCATCCGTATAGGACGTCTTGAAATCACCTGCTTCACGGTAAAACATTTAGACAGTCCCTTCGGAAAATTTAGTCGTGCGTGTGGATAGGATGAACATTGCTACACCCTCTCAATGATCTTCTCGCCGAACAGACCCTGAGGTCTGAAGACAAGAAAGATTAGGGCAAGCACGTAAGCGAACCAGTTCTCGGTCGCACCACCCACCATTGGGCCAATCGCGAATTCGAACAACTTTTCACCCACGCCGATAATCAAGCCGCCCACGATGGCACCGGGGATAGAGGTAAAGCCGCCGAGCATAAGAACTGGCAGGGCCTTCAACGCGATCAAGGATAGCGAGAACTGAACCCCTGACTTGGTGCCCCACATGATACCCGCAACCAAAGCCACGAAACCAGCAACCGACCACACCATAATCCACACAAAGTTCAGCGACACACCGACCGACAAGGCCGCTTGGTGATCATCCGCCACAGCCCGCATCGCGCG
>NZ_JABBAM010000015.1:0-11478 GCF_018607965.1 Planktotalea sp. | reverse complement strand
CCAAGGATCGCCAAGAAGGCAGGAACGTGCCAGCCAAAGTGGTGAATATCAGTGCCAAAGACCGCGTTGATGATATGGCTGAAAGGAACCTGTCCTTCCATGATGCCGACCAGCGTCAACGCAGAAAACAGCGCCATAACACCTTGAGCATAGTTAAAAATACCAGAAGCTTTGAAGATCAAAACAAAGCCCAGCGCGACCAGCGAATAGAGAACGCCAGCCATCAGACCGTTGAAGAACACTTCCATCGCAAAGGCGAGTTGTTCGGGCATCAGCGTGCCTCCTTCACAATGTTAGAAAGGGCGAGATTAGTCATGTGCCACCCCCAAATACGCATCAATCACAGCTTGGTTGTTGCGAATGTCGTTGGGTGTGCCGTCGCCGATTTTTTTGCCGTAGTCCATCACAACCACGCGGTCAGACAGGTCCATGACAACACCCATATCGTGTTCGATCAGCGCAATCGTGGTGCCAAATTCATCGTTCACGTCCAGAATAAAGCGGGACATGTCCTCTTTTTCTTCGACGTTCATGCCCGCCATTGGTTCGTCCAGAAGAAGCAAGTTTGGCTCGGCCACAAGCGCGCGCGCCAGTTCAACACGCTTCTTCAAACCATAGGGAAGGCGCGAAACGGGTGTCTTGCGGATGTGCTGAATTTCCAAGAAGTCGATGATTTTTTCCGCCTTCTCGCGGTTCTCAATCTCTTCTTGCTCCGCCTTACCACGCCAAATCGCTTGGGCCAACAAACCGGACTTCATCTTGTTCAAACGACCCGTCATCACGTTGTCCAGAACAGTCATGCCTTCAAACAAAGCGATATTCTGGAACGTGCGCGCAATACCTTGCTGGGCCACTTCATAGGGCCGCATCTGCGGACGTGGTTTTCCGTTAAAAAACACTTCGCCCTCTTGGGGCACATAGAACCCAGAGATCACGTTCAGCATTGACGATTTGCCAGCACCGTTAGGGCCAATAATCGCACGGATCTCGCCCTGACGGATATCAAACGAAATATCCTTGATCGCGACAACACCACCAAAGCGCAGTGTGATGTTCTTCATTTCCATCACAACAGCACCAATCGTGCGGCCGTCTTCGGTGACGTAGCTATCTGAGTTATCCAGCATCAAAAATTCCTTACTCAGCAGCTATTTTGGAGGCGGTTACAGGCACAACCTTGGCATCACGAATTTCCAGCGTCGCGCTGATTTTACCTTTGCGACCATCTTCATAAGTAACTTCCGTTTCGGTGTAGATTTCAGACGATCCGTCATAAAGCGCGTTCACCAGATCTTCGAATTTCTCACCAATGATCTTGCGACGTACTTTTTGTGTGCGCGTCAATTCGCCGTCATCCGCATCCAATTGCTTGTGCAGCACAAGAAAGCGATGGACCTGACAGCCCGACAACATGGGATCTTCGGCAACTGATTTATTCACCGTTTCAACATGCTCTTGGATCGTATCCAGAACGCGCTGATGACCCGCCAGTTCTTGGTAGGACGCGTATGCGATGTTGTTGCGCTCTGCCCAGTTACCAACAGCGTTCAAGTCAATGTTTACAAAGGCTGTGCAATAGTCTTTGCCTGCGCCAAAAACGACAGTTTCCAAGATGTTGGGATAGAACTTTAGTTTGTTTTCGACATACTTCGGCGCGAACATTTCGCCACCAGCCATTTTGGCAACGTCCTTAGCGCGGTCAATGATGCGCAGGTGGCCTGTCGCCTCTTCAAAGAAACCCGCATCACCCGTCGCAACCCATCCCTCTGGATCTTTGGTATCGGCAGTGCTTTCAGGATTTTTGTAGTATTCTACGAATGTGCCGGGGCTACGGTAAAAGACTTCACCGTTGTCACCAATGCGCACTTCAACACCGGGACTAGGAACACCAACCGTATCTGCGCGAACCTCGCCGTCAGGCTGCTGCGTGATGAAAACACCCGCTTCGGTCTGACCGTAAAGCTGCTTTAGGTTAATTCCAAGTGAGCGGTAGAAACTGAAAATCTCAGGGCCGATCGCTTCACCGGCAGTATAACCGACGCGAACACGGCTAAAGCCAAGCGTGTTTTTCAACGGGCCGTAGACACACAAATCACCCAGCTTGTACTTACACTTGTCCATGCCACTGACGGATTTACCATCAAGAATGTCAGGGCCAACTTTGCGCGCGTGCTCCATAAAGTAGTCGAACATCCGTTTCTTCAACGGGCTCGCATCTTCCATGCGGATCATCACGGTCGTGAGCTGTGTCTCGAACACGCGTGGCGGTGCAAAGTAATACGTCGGACCAATCTCACGCAGATCGGTCATCATTGTTTCAACGCTTTCAGGGCAATTGACGCAGAATCCGGTCCAATAGGCCTGACCCAGAGAGAAGATAAAATCACCAACCCATGCCATCGGCAAATAGGCGAGGATATCTTCGCCAGCGCTAAGGTGATCGAACTCTGACGAGTTCTTGGACGTCTCAATAATATTGCGGTTGCTCAGAACAACGCCCTTAGGCTTGCCTGTCGTGCCAGATGTATAAAGCATCACGCATGTGCTGTCGTAATTCAGCGCATCACGGCGGCGGTTCAATTCAGGAAGCAACTCAGCAGACGCCGCGCGTCCTTGATCTTGCAAAGCTGCAAAATGGTGCAAGGCAGCATGATCGTATTTGCGCAGACCACGTGGGTCGAGGTAAATCATGTGCTCGAACTGGGTCAGATCGTCCTGTACTTCGAGGACCTTATCAACCTGCTCTTGGTCAGCAACGATCACAAAACGCGCGCCACAATGATCTAGCACATAGGCCATCTCTTCGGCAGCAGCGTCGGAATAAAGTGGAACGGGGACAGCACCAACAGATTGCGCAGCGACCATCGCCCAATAGAGATACGGACGGTTGCGACCAACGACAGCGACGAAATCACCCTCAGCAACGCCCAGCTTCAAAAGACCCAGCGCAAGCGCTTCAATCTCTTTAGCGGCCTCTGCCCACGTCCAGTTTTGCCAGATGCCCAGCTCTTTTTCACGATACGCGGCTTTGTCACCGAACTCGGTAGCGTTGCGATGCAATAGCGCTGGTACGGATGTTAATCCGTGTGCGCCCTCAGACGTCTGTGTCAATGATGTCTCCTTCCGTCGCACGCGCTAGGTCGTGCATGGCCACTTTTTGTGTGCCGTTGACCTTACCGTGCCACCAAATTCTTGAACGTCAACTTTTTCTACATATTTTCTGAAATATAACGAATTGTAACAGCGCCGAGTCAGGGCTGTTCGTGGCCCTGTTCACAGTGATAGCCATACGCGCATGAACCGCACACCCAGCCAACGCAAGATGCTCGAAGCCGGTCTGAACCTTATCCAACAGGCTATGTCGATCTTTGATTCGAATCTCCGCTTGGTCTTGATCAATCGTCAGATGCAGCAGATGTTCAGCCTACCCAGCGAACTGGTTCAAACGGGTGTTAGTTTTGACAAGGTCATTCGCTTTCTGGCCGAACGCGGCGAATACGGTGAAATCGACGATCTGGATGAATTCGTAGCGAATCGCGCCAAGCTCGCCCGCACCTTTGAAGCGCACTACATGGAACGCAAGCGCGCGAACGGTCGAATGATCAGCGTTGAAGGCGCGCCGCTACCAGAGGGTGGCTGGGTCACCGTTTACACCGACATCACCGAGATCAAGCAGCAAGAGGCCCTGCTGCGCACGCGGTCCGAGGCGCTAAGCGAACAAGTTCTGGTCCGCTCCGAAGAACTGGCAAAGACGAACCGCGCGCTTGCCTCTAGTAACGCCGCCTTGGAAGAGGCCAAGCATCAGCTAACCCAAATGGAAGCCCGCACCCGTTTGACCACCCAAATGATGCCCGCACACATTGCTCATATTGATTTGGATCAGCGATACACTTTTTCGAATCGCCGCCTTCAGGACGTCATGCCGGGCAGTACGGATGAAATCATTGGCTTGACCGCACGCGATGCTTTGGGCCCAGCCACGCACGCAGTTATTGAGCCGCATATAGAACGCGCCTTCGACGGGGTGGGATCGGTATTTGAATTTACGCACGACCCAAGTTCGCGTCGCATTCGCGTCGCCCTAACCCCTGATAGCGTGAATGGTGACATGCAGGGCATCTACGTTCTGTCCATGGACATCACCGAAGAAACCCAAACCCGCGTCGCGCTTCAGCAAACACGACGCCGTGAAATGGCCGCACAATTGACCAGTGGCTTGGCACATGATTTTTCCAATCTTCTAACGATCATTCTGGGGATGCAGGGAAAACTGGAACGCATGGATAGTCTTCCTAGTGAGGCCAAACATCTGATTGCTGCCACTCTCGCCGCAGCGCGTCGTGGCGGTGGTTTACTCCATAGGATCGCAGACATGACAGGCCCGCGAGAGTTCCGCCCTGCACCAATCCGATTGTCTGCATTCCTTAGCGAATTACAAACGATGGCAAGCCCAACAGTGGGCAATGATCACCGCCTTCAAATCAACCAAACCACGCCAGATGGCACATTCAACATTGATGCAGACATGCTGCAAGACAGCCTATTGAACCTGATTCTAAACGCACGTGATGCAACACCGCCCGGTGGACAGATTTCACTTATCGCACGTGCAGTGCAAGACACATGGCTAGAACTCGAAGTCGCTGACACAGGTACTGGGTTTACTGAACAAGCTTTGAAAAAAGCGCTGCACCCTTTCTTTACGACAAAGGGCGGCGAAGGGTCGGGCCTTGGTCTTGCGATGGTCTATGACATGACCAAACTCGCTGGCGGTGACGTACGTCTATTCAATGATAACGGCGCGCATGTTGTGCTGCGCCTTCCCCTTAGACCCACTGGCGCAACCCTCGCCCCCGGACTGGTTCTGCTTGTTGAGGACAGTGAAGACTTGCGCATGTCGATCCGCGATATGCTGATGGCGCAAGGGCATTTGGTGTTGGAAGCCACTTCGATCCACGAAGCCGAAGCACTGCTCGCCTCTGTTCCAGACATTGCCTATGTACTTTCTGACATTCATCTCAGTGGTGCCCGCACTGGGCTTGATCTGGTGCAAATAACGCAGCTTCCTCTCACACTTATGACGTCACTCCCCGTCAACGACCCGCTTCACCAAGCCGCTGCGCAACGTGGTGCGTTCTTGCACAAACCCTTTTCAGAGGATGCCCTGCGCGCCGCCCTCGCCAAAGCAGAACAGACACAGGATGCCGCACATGAGTGACCTTCCCCTTGTAACAATCCTTGATGATGAGCCCGAGATCCGGCAAATCCTGTCCGAAACCCTAGAGGACACAGGTTTTCGCACCCTTAGCTTTGGGCGAGCGCGCGAATTCGAAGCCGCTTTGAAAACCATCACGCCCGATGTGTGTCTTGTTGATCTGTCGCTACCTGACAAAGACGGTCTAACTCTTGTTCATCGCCTCGCCCTTGAACAGGGCGCGATCGTGATCATTATTTCTGGCCGCACGCAGGTGCAGGACAAAGTCACTGGCCTAGAACTCGGCGCAGACGATTACATCATCAAACCCTTTGATCCCAGCGAAGTTGTCGCGCGTATTCGTGTTCGCCTTCGTAAGAGTGTCCCACAGGAAACCACGTCCAATACAGCGCATATTCCCGGCTGGACCGCTCATTTTGATCGCTATGTTTTAGAAGACGCAGATGGCCACGAGGCCACATTCAGCCACGCGGAAGGCGAAGTGCTACGCATGTTTCTCGAAAGCCCCAAGCGCCTGATTTCACGCGCACAAATGCAAGACAAGCTCGGCGGCGGCGCAGGCGATAGCTTTGACCGCGCCATGGACGTCCGCATTTCACGCCTGCGCACAAAACTACGCGAAGACCCCAAGAATCCGCAGCTGATCAAAACGATCTATGGCGCTGGATATATATTCCTGGGCGATGTGGACTGGCGCTAAATTAAAGGAACTATCGACTTCCAATTCGTTATGGTTCGGTGATTTGCGCAATTGGCGCAACAGTAATGTTAGGCCCTTCGAAAGATGCAATGGCGTACTTTCTGTTCTAGCTGACCGCTGGCACCGTTGGTTGTGTATCGTGCGGACTGCTGTATGGATTCAGAATGATTAATACGCTCTACCAAAATGATATACCTGCCGATCTGGACCTTGGCCCTGTCGTTGCGATTGATTGTGAGACCATGGGTCTAAATCCACATCGCGACCGGCTTTGTGTTGTTCAGATGTCGGGCGGAGACGGCAATGCGCATATAGTGCAGGTCGCCAAAGACCAAACCGACGCGCCCAATCTGTGCAAGATGCTAAGGGACCCGAGGGTTCTAAAGATTTTTCACTACGGCCGCTTTGATATTGCCGCACTACAAAACGCGTTTGGCGCGGTTACCGAACCTGTGTATTGCACCAAGATCGCCAGCAAACTGGTGCGCACCTATACAGATCGCCACGGATTGAAGAACTTGCTACAAGATCTTCTAGGTATCGATATTTCCAAACATCAGCAGTCCAGTGATTGGGGCGCGGTCACGCTTACCAAAGCACAACTGGACTATGCAGCAAGCGATGTTTTATATCTACATCGCTTACGAACAGAGTTGAACAAACGTCTCATTCGAGAGGATCGTATGAAAAATGCCCAAGCCTGTTTTGACTTTCTACCCATGCGTGCGCGCTTGGACCTTGAAGGTTGGCCAGAACAAGACATCTTCTCTCACTGATGGTGAGCAAAGATAAATTCTTGGATACAGCACGTCGCGTGATTCGTATCGAAGCAGATGCTTTGGGGCTCTTGGCCGTTGGTATTGGTGATCCCTTTGCAGATGCTGTGCAAATGATACTTGATGCGCCCGGTCGTATTATCATTTGCGGTATGGGTAAATCCGGTCACGTTGCGCGCAAGATTGCAGCAACGTTTGCCAGCACAGGTACACCCGCGCATTTCGTACATCCCGCGGAAGCCAGCCATGGTGATCTAGGAATGATGACCAAGGGCGATGTTGCTTTGATTCTGTCCAATTCAGGTGAAACGCCCGAACTCGCGGATGTGATCGCACATACACGTCGCTTTGGAATTCCAATGATTGGCGTGGCGAGCAAGGCAAAGTCTACACTGCTTACACAATCTGATGTCGCTATCGTTTTGCCCAACGCTGAAGAAGCCTGTGGTACAGGTGTTGTTCCAACAACATCGACGACCATGACATTGGCGCTGGGCGACGCGATGGCCGTCGCTTTGATGGAACATCGCGCCTTCACACCAGCCAATTTTCGTGATTTCCATCCAGGCGGAAAACTTGGTGCACGCTTGTCCAAGGTCGGTGATTTGATGCACTATGGTGACGCCCTTCCAATCGCAACGACCACGACATCTATGGGGGATGTTTTGCTGGAAATTAGCCAAAAAGGGTTTGGGGTCGTTGGGGTCGCAGACACCGCTGGCCATTTGCAAGGCATTATTACGGATGGTGACCTGCGACGTCACATGGACGGCCTGCTGGATCTGACCGCCGACGACGTTCAAACCAAAGACCCAACAACTGTGCGCGCGGGAGCACTGGCCGAAGAAGCCTTGCGCATCATGAACACACACAAGATCACATGTTTGTTCGTCACCACGGATGACAAAAAGGTAGAAGGCCTCATCCACATCCACGATTGCTTGCGCGCAGGTCTTGGCTGATCCATGGCGTTCGGTGATCAAGCATACACACGCATTGTTCGCGGATTGAAGGTTTCGTTGCCCCTTGTGGCGCTCGTGCTACTTTCAACAATGTTCATGCTGTCCAGAAAGGTCGATCCCACAGCGGCAATTGCCCTTTCGGATCAAACGTTTCGGGAAAGGATCAATAGTTCCCAGCTCAGCGGCCCAAAACACAACGGCAACACCAACAGCGGCAAAAGCATGACCATAACCGCACGCTATGCGCGACCCGATCCTGATATTGAAGGCAAGACCTACGGCCAGACCGTCGATGCCTTGATCAATCTCGACAATGGCGAAGTCATGACAGTGACTGCAGACACTGGTGTTGTTGATGAAGAGCAGGATTTGGCAGTGCTAAGCGGAAATGTGCACATTATTACGACCGACGGATATGATTTTCGCACCAGTCAACTCACGTCGCTTTTATCAAAGATTGAAGGGGAATCTGCGGGTAGTGTCGAAGGTTTAGGCCCCCAAGGAACGTTCAATGCTGGTAAAATGTTTGTACGCACGGACGAAGAAAGCGGAAAAGTACATTTGCTTTTTACTAAAGACGTGCATGTGGTGTATACAAAACCAAAAGATAAATAGGCGAGCGCAGTGCAAATGATCCGATCCTTCATAGTTCCGATTGTCTTCGCCTTGGCGACCACACTCATTGTTACTCCCCCACTCTTTGCGCAAGACGCTGAGGGCGGCACGTCGATTGCCTTTGGAGATCGCAAACAAGATACGGATGCCCCGATCGAGGTGACCTCTGCACAGCTAGCCGTCGACGAGGCATCAAATAGCGCTCTGTTCACCGGCGACGTCGTTGTCGTGCAGGATACGATGACAATTTACGCCCCTTGGGTGAAGGTCTTTTATAACGAAGATCAAAGCGGTATATCCTTCGTGAAGGCGAAAGATGGCGTCACGCTTATCCAAGGCGAAGAGGCTGCTGAAGGCGAAACCGCTGACTATGATCTGGAAAAAGAAATCATCATTATGAACGGTGACGTTCTTGTTACTCAAAAGCTAAGCGCCATTGCATCTGACAAAATGACTGTGCATCTAGACGATGGTACAGCGTTGATGACAGGACGTGTGAAATCGCTTCTTCGAACAAATACCGCCAAGAAAGACGGCGACGAATGACGCGACCCGATCTGAAAATGACCGAGAACACATCTGGCCTGCGCATCGTCAACCTTCGCAAAAGTTATAAAAAGAAGGTCGTTATTCGCGACGTGTCGATGACGCTTGATCGCGGTGAAGTCATCGCGCTCTTGGGACCAAACGGATCTGGCAAAACCACCAGTTTCTACGCAATTGCAGGTTTGGTGTATCCAGAGGCGGGCTCAGTCACTATTGATGGTCGCGACGTAACCAATCTTCCTATGTATCGTCGTGCCAAATTGGGTATCGGGTATTTGCCGCAAGAGATGTCTATCTTTCGCGGTATGAGTGTGGAGGATAACATTGCCTCCATCCTCGACATATCCGTGAAAGACCGAAAGAAACGACGCGAGCGACTTGAAGAATTACTGTCAGAGTTTTCCATAGAACACCTGCGCGCAGCGCCAGCGCTCGCGCTTTCAGGTGGCGAACGTCGCCGTGTTGAAATTGCACGTTGCCTTGCCGCTGATCCAAAATATTTGCTGCTAGATGAGCCCTTCGCAGGCGTTGACCCCATTTCCGTCGGTGACATTCGTCACCTTGTTGCTGATCTTAAAAAACGCGGCATTGGCGTGTTGATTACAGATCATAACGTGCGGGAAACACTAGAAATTGTGGACCGTGCCTATATCTTGCATGATGGCCAGGTCCTTATGTCTGGTACGCCAGAAGACGTCGTTCAAAACGAGAATGTGCGTCGTGTTTATCTTGGCAACAATTTCAAAATTTCATAGAAGTTAGCGGTGTTTTTTGGCACACTGCTGCGAGAATTGATTGACAGCTGCGTCCAAATTATCGTCAACTAGGTACATGACGTTTTGCAAAATCGCGCACTTTTGTCTGCTACCAGCCTTTCTTGGGGCAAACATCCTGCAATCTGCATTTACGTTATTCTCTGTCCGCCAGCCCTGACATCAGGATCGCATCTTCCCGTTCGGGTTGTGCGTTGGCGATTATAAATGAAGGAGACAGAATGCGTTACCAAATCAGTGGCAAACAGATCGATATCGGCGAAGCGCTGCAAACTCACGTGAAAACAGAAATGGGCGAGATTCTCGACAAATACGCCCAGCGACCGACGGATGCGCAAATCGTATTTTCCAAAAGCGGTCATGAATTTGTTTGCGAAGCGACAGTACACCTATCAACAGGGTTAACCGCTGCGGCGCGTGGCCACGCTACTGAAATATACAGCTCCTTTGATGCTTGCATTGAAAAAATGGATAAACAACTAAGGCGCTATAAGAGGCGCATAAAGGACCACCACAAGGACCGCACAGACCCAGTTGAATTAATTGGCGCTTCCTCGTATATCCTCGAAAGTGAACGCGAAGAGTCGGATTCGGAACCCGAAACCTTGCAGCCTATTATCGTGGCAGAGATGGAAACAAATATTCCAACACTCTCAGTCGGCGAAGCAGTGATGCATATGGAATTGGGCGGTTCGCCGGTCTTGGTGTTCAAAAATGAAGGAAACAAAGGCGTAAACGTGGTATACCGTCGAGACGACGGAAATATCGGGTGGATCGACCCAAAATAACAAGCACGCTGTCTTTGTGGCAAGTGCGGTACAAGGTACGAGCAAATGGAAATCCATGATCTTTTGATGCCCGACGCGGTAAAATCTGTGTCCGTCGTATCAAGCAAGAAAACACTTCTGCATGCTCTGTCTGACCTCGCTGCCCAAGCGCACAACCTCGACGCAGAAACAGTTGTGCGTGCATTGCAAGATCGCGAAGCGCTGGGGCCAACAAGTGTTGGCCACGGCGTTGCGATCCCACATGCTCGGATTGAGGGCATTAATGAAGTCAAAGGCGTGTTTATCCGATTGGACCGGCCAATTGATTTCAGCGCTATTGATCGTCAGCCCGTTGATTTGTTCTTTGGACTTCTCGCGCCTGTAAACGCGGGTGTGGAACATTTGAAAGCACTCGCTCTGATTTCACGCACTATGCGAAATGCGGGAATTTGCGCCAAACTACGCGCGAATGAGGACGCGGACACGCTGCATACAATCATCACTGAAACCCAACGCCTTCAAGCCGCTTAGCCCACTTCTGATGACCATCATGATCCCAGCTTGGATTGACGGGGCGCTTGCGCCCGTTGAAAAGCTCGAGGTCCATCAGCGTGGCCTAAAGCACAAAGCCATTTCTATTTTTGCGATCTGTGACGGTGAAATCCTGATCCAACAACGTGCGCTAAGCAAATATCACACGCCTGGCCTTTGGGCGAACACATGCTGCACGCACCCTGTTTGGAACGAAGACCCTTTGGACTGCGCGCATCGTCGTCTTGTAGAAGAGCTTGGATTGATCAACGCGCCCAATGATTATCGTGGTCGTGTTGAGTATCGCGCAGATGTTGGTGGTGAATTAATCGAACACGAAGTTGTCGACGTCTATGTTGCCGTGTTCGAAAATCGCCCGACCCTAGTGCCTAATCCTGACGAGGTCATGGACACGGCTTGGATAGGTTACAGCGATCTGCTTCGTGAGGTTGCGATGAACCCAAACAAATTCACACCTTGGTTGAAAATCTATCTAGACGAGTTCGCTAAGCAAATTTTCAAATCTGATTTCAAACCGTCGTATTAGCCCGCACCAATTCTTTATACAGCTCTCGAATGCGTGCCGTGACAGG
>NZ_JABBAM010000052.1 GCF_018607965.1 Planktotalea sp. | reverse complement strand
AACCGACACATCACGAACTGGACTGCAAAGGGCTGGTTTGCCCGTCACAGTGCAGAAAGAAAAAGTCTTTCGCGTGTCAGCTTTACTTTGCTTGTATCGTCGCACTTTCCCATTCGCGGATAAATGTTCGGCGCTTCAACTTATCAAGATAGGTCATAAGCGCAGGCTCAAGACTGATGGACGCCCGGCCAGACGTATTTTTGAAGGCATTTAGGCCAGGCAAAGGGAAATCTTGACGCGCCCCATCCGATTGCAGACGGATCAAATGGCGTACAAAAGCCTCTGCCATCACAGGTTCAGTTGTCGCCGTAGACACAAGAGCAGATCGCATCATTGTCGTTGTAAAATCTGTTGGTAAAATAACCGAAATGATACTATCCGCTTCGGCCCGAGCAAGCGCGTAGCTACCCAAGACATTGTAGGCGACAAAAATGCGCCCCTCAGTAAGATCGTCGATCATGTCACCCGAACAACAATAAAGTTGTGTTCCTAAACTTCCGATGACCTCCATCAAACGCCAAAACGTTTCCGAAGCCCGCGCATCTTGGGTGGCGAACAGATATCCAAGACCAGATTGGCGAATATCATAGGTGCCCACTTTGCCTGTGAAAAATTGAGAATTCGCGCGCAAAACCTCGATCAATTCCTGCCGCGTTTTTGGAACTGACAGCCCATCAAATGCTGCTGCATTTATCACGATAGCAGCAGGTTCTGTCGTAAATGCAAACAAGCTGCTGCGCCACTGTGCCCATTCAGGATGTTCTAAACGATCCAAGCGCAACGCGAGCCCGTCATTGGCAAGCTTGATCTGAAGGTCCATTGCACTGGATATCACCACATCAAACTGATCTGGCGCTTGGCGAAAAACATCATCCAAGTTCGCCGTTCCTGTCACAAAATATTCAACCGAAACATCTGGGCGGGTTTCGATGTAACTGTCGATATTTGGCGCAAAAAAGGACGTGTCTGTGCTTGATAAAATCGTCAGTCTATTCGACGCATTGGTTTCGCCAAAAATCTGACGATCTTCCCAGTCTTGCGCAAAAATTAGGACTGGGAAAAGAAGAAAGCTTAAAACTGTAAAGTAACGCATGCGCCGCCCTCGGGTCTGTTGGACAAGATCAATGATCCATTATGCGCAAGAACCACGTCTTGCGCGATTGTAAGACCAAGGCCAGAACCAATATGGCCAGTTGTGTTGCTGCCTCTTGTGAACCGACCGACAAGCGTATCGATTTCATTCTCTGCAAATCCGCGACCCTCATCGCGAACATCCACACTCAGGCGAGGTGACGTCTGGACGCGTACGGTGATTTTCGTTTCGCTTGGCGCATATTTCAGCGCGTTATCAATCAAATTTCGAAACGCGTTTTGCAAAAGCACAGGATCACCCATCAGGTTGGCCGGCGCATTACTTTCAAAGTTCAGCCCAACATCACGCATCTCGGCAACAGGTGTCATGCGCTGAACCAGATCGCTTAACAAATCCACTAGATCAACTTCCTCGCGCTCAAGGTTTTCCGCGCGAAACGTTACCATAGCATGGTCCAAAAGCTGCCCCGCAGCACGCGAGCTTTCGTCGATTGCACGCATCATGGATCGCAAAGCGTCACGGTTTTCTTGCTTGTCAACACGTTGCAACGTTGCTTCTGCATAAGATCGCACTGTCGCCAAAGGTGTTCGAACCCTATGCGCGGCCTCGGCAATGAAGTCTTCTGACTGTTTCAGCGATTGTTCCAAGCGCATCATAAGGTTGTTCAAGGACCCAACCAACGGCACCATTTCAGACGGGACGGGTTTAAGAAACGCGCTCAAATCTTGTGGGCCGCGCCTTGTGACCGAATTTGTAAGGCGGCTAAGTTGTCCAATGGTGCTGGAGGTCGCCCAGAACGATAGCGCTGTTGCGAGCGCAAAGAAACCGGCCCCGAATACTGCAACGTTGCGCGAAATTCCATTTAATGTTTCCGCCAAAGCATCTTGTGTTTGCGCAACGGCAACGATCACTTGCCTTGGTACATCTTGCCCAACAAGCACACGGCCCGCGCTTACGACCCGGATTGGGGTCATGTCGTATTGACGCGTTTCAAATACCCGTTCGTCGCCAACAAGGGATTGGGACACGCCTAATCCATCATACCCCGATATGAGTTTTCCATCCTCGAAAATCGCGTAGAATACCCGATCATCTGCAGACGTAGAAAGCATCGAAAGCGCAGCATATGGAAAGTCTAATTCAACCGCACCTTCACGCAAAACTGCAGCGTCCAAAATAGATGAGACAGACGCACTTAGAATACTGTCTTGTCCATCTTGAGCAATCTGGGCAGCATACCCGCGCACGACGAAGAACAACACTATGGCCAACAGGGCCGCACCACCCGTGAGGATCAGCGCCAAACGGTTTCGCAGCGATCCGAAGACGACAACATCCTTAGCCATGATCAAGCCTGTAACCCAATCCGCGCAGCGTAACGATCTGTACGGACGACCCCTCAAGATGTTTGCGCAAGCGGCCTATGTAGACCTCGATCGCGTTATCGGACACATCGTCATCATAAGAAAACAAGCGGTCCACCAGCTTTTGCTTTGAGAACACTTGGCCCTTTGCATTCATCAATAATTCAAGCAGACGTAATTCGCGGTTGCGCAAATTGATCACGTCGCCCTTTACGGTCAGATGTCCCCCAACAGGGTCAAATTCAACGTCCCCTAGGTGGATCATCGTTTGGGTTGATCCCAATTTTCGACGCAAAACAGCACGACAGCGTGCTTGTAGTTCTGCGTGGTCGAACGGCTTTGTGACGTAATCATCCGCACCAAGATCAAGAATGCTGATTCTATCCGACACCTGAGAGCGCGCCGTTAGAACGATGACGGGGGTGTCGTTTTTGGCTGCGCGATGCTGCTTTAAAAAGCTACGCCCATCCCCGTCAGGCAACATGATATCAAGCAAGATCAGATCGTAATCCTCAGAGGCCGCGAAATCCACCGCATCGCTAATTCTTGCAGCATGATCAATCGTATGGCCGTCCAGCCCCATGCGCGAACAGATCGCATGAGCCAGCTCTAGATTGTCTTCCACCAGCAGAAATTTCATTGCATTCATCTGCCTTTCTTTGGCGGGTGACAGGTTTGTGTCAGGTTAGCATGTTTGTCTTCGCGCACAGCCGTGTTCAGAACGGCTACCAAATGGGAGAGTAAAATGAAAACGATGAAAATGGGCCGTCGCGCCCTGATCGCAAGTGTCGTCGCAACACTGGGCCTTGGCGCACCAGCATTTGCAGGTGGCCACCAAGTTTTGGATTCAATCCACTTTCTGATCCCCGGCGGCGCTGGTGGCGGTTGGGATGGCACGGCACGTGGCACAGGCGAAGCGCTGACGGCAGCTGGCCTTGTTGGGTCTGCATCCTACGAAAACATGTCCGGCGGCGGCGGCGGAAAAGCCATTGGCTTTCTGATCGAAAACGCAGACAGCAACCAAGGCACATTGATGGTCAATTCGACGCCCATCGTGATCCGTTCGTTGACAGGCGTCTTCCCTCAAAGCTTTCGTGACCTAACATTGGTCGCCGGCACAATCGGTGACTACGCCGCAATCGTTGTGGGTAAAGACAGCCCCGCCAACAACATGGCCGACCTGATCGCAGCCTATGACGCAGACCCATCAGGCACTGCAATCGGTGGCGGTTCTGTTCCGGGTGGCATGGATCACCTTGTTGCGGCCATGGTCATGGAGGCAGCCGGTAAAGACGCGTTGGAAGTGAAGTACATCCCATACGACGCAGGCGGCAAAGCCATGGCAGCCCTGCTGTCTGGCGAAATCGCAGCGCTATCTACAGGTCTGTCCGAGGCGATTGAATTGGCCAAAGCAGGCGAAGTGAAAATCGTTGGCGTTACATCTGATGCACGCGTTGATGCAGCACCAGACGCGATGACGATGACCGAGCAAGGCATCGACACAACTTTCGTTAACTGGCGTGGTTTCTTCGGCGCACCGGGTCTGTCTGTTGAAAAGACAGCGGCCTATCAGGACGCAATCGCCAAGATGTACGAAACACCAGAGTGGGAAGCCGTGCGCGCGCGCAACGGTTGGGTTAACATCCACAACCCTGGCGATGACTTCAAAGCGTTCCTTGAGAACCAAGAGACAGTCATCGGTGATCTGATGAAAAAGTTAGGCTTCCTCTAAGCAGGATACCTTTGGGCAGAGCAATCCGTTGCTCTGCCCGTTTTATGATCTTTGGGAGGGGACAAAACGATGGCACTTGATCGTTGGATTGCACTGATATTGCTCGGCATCTGTTTGATGTATGGCTACACTGCTTGGTTCACGATGGACGCAGGCCTTGCACCCTTCATGAAACGTAACCCAATCTGGCCCAGCACGTTTCCCAAAGCCTTGTCCGTACTCGCGATCATCGCTTTGTTGATCATCCTTTCAGGCATCGAAAAGTCTGAACCCAAAGAGGCCGAAATCGACTACCGCCGCCTGCACGAATATAAACTTGGCCAAGCCATCCTCTTGCTTGTACTTATGGTCGCCTATGCCTTGTTGCTGCGCCCTGCTGGTTTTATCTTCTCGACCACTTCATTTTTGTTCCTCGGATCGCTGATCCTTGGCGAACGCAAATGGATCCTTATGGCCGCTGTTGCCATCATCGCAACCATGATCGTCTGGTATCTGGTGCAAGAGGTGCTTGGCATCTACATGCGCCCGCTTCTCGGCTTTTTGACCAGTAATTAAGGGCGATTGATATGTTAGAAGGTCTTCTGATCGGTCTGCAAACGGCTATGTCGTTTCAGAACCTCGCGATGGTAATCGCGGGTTGTTTAATCGGGACATTCATCGGAATGTTGCCCGGTCTTGGCCCGATGTCGATCATCGCGATCATGATCCCTATCGCCATCTCGATGGGCGATCCGTCCGCTGCGTTGATCCTCCTTGCGGGCGTTTATTACGGCGCAATCTTTGGCGGCTCCACGTCCTCAATCTTGCTCAACGCACCCGGCGTTGCAGGCACGGTCGCGTCCAGTTTTGACGGCTACCCGATGGCGCAGCAAGGCAAAGCAGGCAAAGCCCTGACCATCGCCGCTGTGTGTAGTTTCGCGGGCGGCACCATAGGCGCGATCCTTCTGATGATCTTTGCACCCATGCTATCTTCCGTCGCCCTTCTCTTCCATTCTGCCGAGTATTTCGCGCTGATGGTGGTCGGCCTCTCTGCTATTGCGGCCTTCGCAGGCACAGGACAAGTCGCCAAAGCAATGATCATGACGGTGCTCGGCCTGATTATGGCAACCGTTGGCGAAGGCGCATTGTTCAACTTGCCCCGTTTCACGGGCGGTATCATGGACCTTCAATCCGGTTTCGGCTTCATCACGTTGGCCATGGCGATGTTCGCACTTCCTGAGGCGCTATTCCTCGTGCTCAAACCCAAAAAAGCAGGCAGTGCAGAGGGCGAAATCAAGGATCTGCGCATCACAAAATCCGAAGCGCGTGCGATTATTCCTGTCATTGGACGCCAATCTATTCAAGGCTTCTTTATCGGCGTTCTTCCCGGTGCAGGTGCAACAATCGCCAGTTTCTTGGGCTACGCAGTTGAGCGCAATTTAGCGACCAAGGAAGAACAAGCAGAATTTGGCAAAGGATCCATCAAAGGCCTCGCCGCGCCCGAAACGGCCAACAACGCGGCCTGCACAGGATCTTTCGTTCCCTTGCTCACTTTGGGCATTCCAGGATCAGGCACCACCGCGATTTTACTCGGTGCGCTTATCGCGCTGAACGTCTCACCTGGACCGCGTTTGATGGTGGACGAGCCACAGATCTTTTGGGCCGTCATCATGTCGATGTTCATCGGGAACTTGGTGCTTTTGATCCTGAATTTACCACTAATCCCCTACATCGCAAAAGTGCTTTCAATCCCGCGCACCTTTCTGATCCCATTCATTTTATTCTTCACGCTAATGGGCGCTTATATAGGTCAGAACAACGCGACAGAGCTTTTGATCCTCGTCGGCTTCGGTGTCTGTGCAACAGCTTTAAAATTCGCAGACTACCCCCTTGCGCCACTTTTAATTGGTTTCATCTTGGGCGGCATGATGGAAAATAATTTCTCACGCTCGATGCAGCTATATGACGGTATCTCATTCATCTGGGAACGCCCCATGACACTGGGTTTGCTGATCATCGCAGCACTCTTGATTGTTCTACCCAGTTACCGTGCGCGCCGTGCAAAACTGCGGGCTGCGGGCGTTTCTGACGGAGATTGATAGGCAATCTAGAAAAAGGTAGAGGTACGCAACAGCAACAATAGAGTCCGAGAGAGCGTCCCGAATAACCATTCGACTATTGCGAACCTTGATTGCGATCGCAGATGTCAGGACGTTTAGCGCCGCGGCCGATGTGGTGCATGTGACCCACGCTGCGGTTAGCCAACAAATGCAAACCCTTGAAGCAAACTTGGGTGTTGTGCTGTTCAATCGCACGACCCGCAACCCCGAACTGACCCCTCTTGCACATGAGGTTGTACGCAAAGCCCGAAGGTTGGTTGCTGACATCCTTTTCCGTGAAATCGCTCAAGAACCGATGCAATTGATTGCAGCCTTTGAGGAAACAAAAAACGACCCAATTGCGCTTTTGAACACGCGGCCCTTTATCCGCTTTGATCGCAATGCTGTCCTTGGGACCTTGATAGACAATTGGCTGCGGTCAAAAAAACTACGTGTTTGTGAAACAATGGAATTAGATAGCCCTGAAGCGATCGCCAGTATGGTAAATGCGAACTTGGGCGTGTCGATTGTTCCAGACCTTGCAGTGAAGCCATTGAACCGAATGCCGCTCAAAAGACTGTCGCTTGGCAAGGATGCGCCAACCCGTTTTTTGGGGTTGGCCTATCACAAAGACCAATTTAAGACCCGTGTTGTTGAAGAAATTTTCACAGCGCTCACAGATGTGATTATCTCTGCGAAGGCAAACGAAGATCAGGATCTTAATAATTAGTGAAAGGTCGCGTTCCCTGTTTTACGACCAAGGCGGAGCGTTGCCGACCAATCTCGCGTCAGATCCACCTAAACCATCTGTTGAAATGCGTCTGCACTACGTTCTAGATCACCTCATCAGAGCGGTCATCACTTTCGCCGTAGCGTTTTAGTGTGGCGGGTTTTGTGCCCTCGTAGAGGCGTTCAATATTGCCCGCGATCTTGGCATTTTCGCGCTCAAACAGACAATCGCCGTTGAAATCCGATGCCACTATAAAGGGCCCCATGCGGCGGCATTTTAAAACCCACATGGCTTGCGCCAGTCCCAGTTCTTCGTTCCAGTGAACTGCTTCGACCTTTTCGACGCCGCGCCCCAAAAGTGCGCCTGTGCCATAGCCAACGGTCGACAAATAGACTGCGCCGTTTGGTACGAAATACTCTTTGTAATCCTTGGAGGTCATGCCACCTTTTCCAACGATCAACTTAGCGCCAGTCTTTGCCATCCATTCAGGAAGCCACTTGGCAAAACGGAAGGACGCGGTCGCGGTGACAGCCCCCATATCGAACGTTCCATCTGGATTAATGCGCGCCGCTGGCGAGCAATGAAAATTTGCAGCCGATTGCGAGGGCAGTTCCATTGGAATGTTCGCTTGGCCTTCAAGCGCGCGCATGTAAACGCCCTCTCGTGCCGTATACATCAGCCCATCTAGGTAAACGATATCACCAAGCCGCAGGTCAGCGATCGCTTCTGCAGTTGGGGTTGTTGAGAGGACGACTTCGCGCAAGCCACTCATTCTACAGCCTCCTGCATAGGGTCCCAATCGACGGTTTCGCGGCATTGATAAGGCGTGAACCAATCCGGGTCAGTGCGATGTTCGACCCGCCCATCAGGATAGATGCGTGCAACTGCACGGCGCGAAGACAAACAAAACGCATGCACCGACATTGGCATGCCACCCGTGTGGCAATAGCCCACTTCGATGTTGCAATCGATCACCATGTTCTTGCCGACAAATCCCATAGCCCCCATGCCAATGGAATTACCAAGCTCTTTGAACTCGTCCTCCATTTCAGCAATCTTGGGGTCCGCATTCCGACTACCAACAATGCGTAACGTCGAGGCGCGTTTGCCCAGCGTCATACAAATATCCTTAGAGCCACCCAGACCGATCCCGATGATCGCAGGCTGGCACGCTAGGCCTCGTTTGCCGAATGCCATCAGGCTATCAAGGTAGAACCGCTTGATCCCCTGCACCCCGTCAGAGGGGAACAACATGCGATAGTCAGATCCAAACAAACCGCCTTTGTGCACGGTGATCAAATCAATCCAATCGCCTGAGGGTTCAAACCCATACTCGATTTCAGGCGCGCCAATGCCGACGTTATTATTGTGATCTGTGCGCCAAAGCGGATGCACGCGATTGGGTCGAAGGGGTACACCATTCGTCGCATTCGCAGTTGCACGCCGCAACGCCGCCTCCAGTGCAATCATCCCGCCCTCGACCGACGCGTCGTTGCCCATCTTCACAAACCAACGCGGCACGCCTGTATCGCCACACATTGCGCGTCGATCTTCTTTGGCGGCCTCATAGTTTTTTAACATGGCCTTTAGAACAAAGGACGATAGATCACCGTCTTCGGTCTTTGCAGCTTCTTCTAAGCCCATCAGATAATCCTGCGGGATTTCGATAGCCGCTTTGTCCATCAGGGTTTCGGCGGTGGCTTGGATAAGATTAATAGGGATCATTGTGCTGCCACCAATGTTTCAGGTGCATCTGCGGGCAAAACAGTTTCGCCCGGACGCACAATCGTGAATTGAACGGGTTCACGCGTGACTTGGACCCTGTCACCAACCTGCTCAGCAACCGTGAAATCGCTGTCTTCCATCGCGCCCGCATCCGGGAAGTCTTCGCGGAAATGCGCACCGCGTGAGTTTTCGCGCGTGATACCGGCCTTTGTTATGACTTCAGACACATCACACAGCGAACGCAGGTTCAACCAATCATGCCATGTTAGATTGAAGGCAAGATTGTCATCCGCAACACCAACGTCCATCAAACGATCAGAGACATCAGCGATGCCCTGAAGGCCGCGCTGCATTCCAGCCTCTGTCCGCATCACACCGACTTCGTCCCACATTACATTCTGTAAGTCTTTACGCGGCGGTAAGATCAAATCAGGCTTGCGACCCAAAGGATAGATCGCACGCGCTAACTCAGCCTCGAGCACGCTTTCATCAGGGTCACGCAGCGTTGGCATTTTGCGAATATCCATGCCCATCGTGTCACCCGCAATGCCGCCGTAAACGGTCGAATTCGCAACGCCATTGCCACCCAAACGGTTCGAACCATGCGCGCCGCCAGCATCTTCGCCAGCAACATACAGACCCTCCATCGCAGTGCGCGTATCAACGTCCACAATAACGCCCCCCATGAAATAATGTGCTGTGGGGACAACTTCGACTTTGCCAGCAGCCAGATCAAAACCGCTGTCTGCACAGCGATTGACCATGCCTTTGAATTTCTTACGCACGTTGTCAGGACCAAGGTGCGACATAGAGATGAACACACCTTCTTGGTCAGGGTTATTGTTCTTGCGCATCTCAGCGTAGATGCCACGGCTGACCACATCGCGCGTTGCGCGTTCGCCCTTGGCATCGTAATCGAACATAAAGCGCTGGCCGTTGTGGTTGATCAACTCGCCCCCCGCCCCGCGAAGGCCCTCTTCTAAAACAGTACCCGTCATGCGCGTGTGATCGCCAGCCAGCAAACCAGTCGGATGGAATTGCACCATTTCCATATCACGCAACTTTAGCCCGACACGCAAAGCCATTGCCAAACCGTCCATGGTTTTGTCACCACTTGGCGTGTGATATTTGTACATAGACGGGCCACCGCCTGTCGCCATCAGCACGGTTTTGGCGCGCACCAAACGGAACTTTCCCGTGCGCATGTCGATCATCAAAACGCCTGCTAAAGCACTGCCATCTTTCGTCGGGATCAGCCCAACCGCGCGGTGCTCTTGCAGCTTTTCAACACCGCTTGCCAAGACCTTTTCCATCAGACGATTGATGATTTCGATGCCTGTTAGATCACCTTTGTGAACGGTACGATCCGCTGTTTGGCCAGCAAAAGCTTTTTGATGCAAAGACCCGTCAGCGTTGCGATCAAAAAAACAGCCAACTTCGTTCTCTAATTCACGCACACGTACAACGGCCTGCTCGCACAAGCGCCATGCCATGTCTTGATTGGGCAGCCATTTACCACCGTTGATCGTGTCCATGAAATGACGCTCAACCGTATCGCCGCCGCCCATGGCGACGTTGTAGCCACCCTGCACCATGCGCGTGCAGCCACATTTCCCGATCAGTCCTTTGACGGCAATCGTAATCTTGGTGCCCTCTGGTGCAGTTTGTTGTGCATGCAGCGCCGCAAACAAACCCGCCCCACCTGTGCCGATGATCAGGATATCCGTGTCGTGGCGTTCAATGTCAGAGCTGCGCATTTATATCGCTTTCATAAAGAAAAGACCTGCAATCAGGAAAGATATCGCCACCGCCATCGCAGCAAGCGTCTTTTGGGACGGCGTCCACGGAAGCCATTCCAGTGCCATTAATCGCAAGCCACCAAACATATGGACCACTAGACCAAAGACCAATCCGACCTCTGCTAGTTTCACCACACTATTTTCGGTCAAATGCAAAAAGCCGTCCAAACGATCTGGATCCGTCATGGCCATTGCCAGCACCCAGAAGTGCAACGGCAAGAACAGGGCCAAGCCGACACCAGATACTCTATGTACGATGAAGGCCACCCAAAGCGGATGTGCGCGTGCAGGTGTTTTCATGCGCCTAGCCCTTGTGCAAAAGTCACGGCCCAAACGGCGCGCGCACCAAGGGTGAACAGGCCCAATCCGATAATCCACATCACCGCCTCTAATGCGGTGCCTTTAAGACCAACCCATTCATGGAGGACCGTGCGCAAACCAATTGCACCGTGAATTGAAACCGCAAAGACGAACGTCCCATAGAACAAAAACCATAGGATCGACCCTTGGGTCCGTCCCAGAATTTCACCCGTGCTCAAGCCCCCTTGGATCGCGTAGATCATCACTGCGAGATGGCCCAACACAAGGGGTGCCATCAAAAGCGCCGTGATGCGTTGCAACATATAAAGCCTTAGGTTCAACATCAGCGGCCCATTTTGAAAAACGACTTCGCCGTTTCACGTTTCAGGCCCGCGATAGCCGACATAGGATCAAGGTCGTTCGGACAATACACCGTGCACGACCCCATCGAATGACAGTTGTGACATCCGCCTTTGTCAGACACAGCGTCTAAAATCGCAGCGCGCCCATCGTCTTTGGTATCGTTCAAAAGCGTCCAAGCGCGCTGAAGTGCGGCGGGACCCAGATAATCTGCGTTACTCGTGACCGTGTCGCAGGCCGCGTAACAAACTGAACAATTGATACACTCAATGCCTGCGTTTGCCTCCACCCGTGCATCGCTTTGCTCGTCAATCGCTTCAATAGGATCATCGCGTGTCAGCGCGCCGTGATGCACACCTTCCGCCGCGACCCATTTGTCAAAGAATGGGTCCATATCCACGACAAGATCTTTGATAACTGGCAGATTGCGCAGAGGGCCAATCGTAACCGCGTCACCGTCAAGCACCTTTGAAATATGTGTACGACAGGTCCAGCGCGGCACACCGTTAACCATCATCGCACAGCTGCCACACATCCCGACACGACAAGCAAACCGATAACTCAGCGTCGGGTCCGCATTTTGCTGCACCCATGAAACAACATCTAAAACAGTTTGATTTTCATATGCAGGGACCTCGAAAACAGTCGCTGCCTGTTCCAAACCCGCAGACCGTTCTAAGGTGACCTTCAAAACACCGAGCGTCATCTTGATGATATTTCCAATGAGGACCTAATATACTCAACCATATAATCAAAAGCCTGACTTTATAAACGCGATAATTTCTTTATGTTTCAGTAAGCAAGTCTTACATAATAGCGTGCAGCAAAATCGTCTTGATCTGTTCCCAATCTCCACGCCACAACTTGGCACAGCGACCCCGCCCACGTTGCCGGCAGCAGCTATGAGGGGCACGCTTCAACGTGTTGTTGTTCAGAATACCCCCACTCGTTGAGACGTTTGTTAGGACGAGGTCTGTTTCGCACGTTGCAATTGGATCAGAACAATTGGTGCCATCAGAGCTAAGCCAATGCCCATCGTCACCAATCTGGGCGCAATAAACAGGAATGACACGATTGCGACCCACCAACGTTCCCACGTTTTAAGATGCGCGGACAAGTAGCCCGAGAAAGCGACACCAAGGCTGGCGATGCCAAGCATTGCGCCAAGAAGCGTGATCGTAAACGCCAACCATGTGAAACCGTTGGCCACCAAAAGCAATGCGGGTGAATAGACGAATACAAACGGAACGAGAGCCTTGGCTATCCCTAGACGGAATGCCGTGTTTCCTGTCTCGAACGGATTTGATCCCGCTATACCAGCAGCGGCATAGGCCGCAAGCGCCACTGGCGGTGTGATGTCCGCTAGCACGCCGTAATAGAAGACGAAGAAGTGCGCGACGGTGGGCTCCACCTGAAGCTGTGCCAAGGCAGGTGCGGCGACTGCGACGAGGATGATGTAGGTTGCTGTCGTCGGGATGCCCGCGCCCATGATAATGCACGAAATCGCGATCAGCACGAGAGACACGAACAGCGCCCATTGCGTCACTGTAAAATAGCTCAGCAGCGGAAGTTCACTAAGGAACGTGCCGATGTCTGTTGCGGTCTGAACGACAACATAGCCAAGGCGGAAACCTACGCCAGTCT
>NZ_JABBAM010000032.1 GCF_018607965.1 Planktotalea sp. | reverse complement strand
GCGCGCTTGGTTCACTTCGCAGTGTTGGTCCAAATGGTGAAAGTCGCCAATTGATCGACATCGCCTCGATCCACCTGCTTGAGGCGCGCCTCTCTGAGGTAGGCCTTGATCCAAGTGGCCTTTGGGACAGCGACGATTGGAGCGCGTACGAGCGTTACGTTGAACCCTGGATTAGACAAACCGCGCAAGAACTTGCCAAAGCAGCGCTCTCCACCTGCGCCGTCATCGACTTTGAAGCGATCATGATCGACGGTAGTTTGCCCCCGAATGTGAAGCAAACACTGGTCGAACGTACACGCCGCTATATAGCCAACCAAGATACACGAGGGCTCATTCCACCCCAGATCGAGGCGGGTGAGATGGGCCGAAAGGCACGCGAACTTGGCGCGGCATGTGGGCCAATCTGGTCGAAGTTCCTGCTCAAATCCAATGCGGGTTTGTCGACTGACTAGGCTTAGCCTTTCACCGCACCCGCAGTCAGGCCAGATACGATCTGGCGTTGGAACACCATGATCATCACAAAGATTGGCGCTGTTACTGAAACAACCGCAGCCACCGCAAACATGACGTTGCCTTTGGTTTGTGTGGTGCCAAGGAAGCTGGCAATCTTAGGGATCATCGTTTGGTTTTCTTGAGACAGCAGCATCGTGGTCACCGCAAAATCATTGTAGGCTAAAAGGAACGAAAATAACCCCGTTGTAATCACGCCCGGCCACATGACAGGGATAATCACATGTCGAAAAGCTTGGAAGCGATTGCAGCCATCTACCATCGCACTTTCGTCCAAATCCTTAGGAATATTCTTAAAGAACGAATGCAGCATCCAGAGCGTGAACGGTTGATTGATCGCGATCAACACGACAATCGCTGTCGGTAAATGGCCCCACATATTAAATTGGAAGAAGACAGGCAGATAGCCCGACACCAGCGTAATTTGGGGCAGCGCACGAAAGACCAGCGCGATGATCAAGAACCAGAATGCATATTGATGCGGAGAGCGCGAAAGCGCATAGCCGCCAAGCGTGCCTAACGTCAGCGAAATCGTGACAACGAACAGACACACCAGCGTTGAGTTAATGGCAGCGCGCCAGAAACCTTCTTGGATCCACGCGCCCTCATATCCATTTCCTGTAAAGCGTCCACCCGTCTCTACGGTCGTCATTTCCCCAGTTAGCGCGGCAGCCCAATCGACTTTGGAAAAGAAATCACCCTCAACTTTGAACGATCCCCAAAGGGTCCAAATAAATGGGAACGCGGCGAGAACGACCCAACCTGCCAAAACAATAGTCAGAAAAATCGTCAGTGATACTGGTTTGCGATGCGCAACGCTCGACATGTTCTATTTCCGCCCAAAATCGCGCCACGTGCGGATCAGCACAGGCGTCAGGAGTACGATGATCCATGCAACGGTCAACACGGATGTGGCCGCAGCAGAGGACAATTGACGGGTTTCACCGCCCAGATCATTGAAGATCGCCCAACTGAGCGAGGTCGCATGGGCAGAGGCTGCAAAGCTGACAATCGGTTCAAACACTCTGAAATTATCCATGAGTTGCATAAGCGCGATGAAGGTCGTCAGCGGTAAAAGATGCGGCAAAACCACGTAGCGAATGCGTTGTGTGCGGCTTGCGCCATCAATCATCGCGGCCTCGACGGTTTCTGTGTTCACAGTTTGCAGGCCTGCATAATAGACAATGAACGCGAAAGGGGCCGAGTGCCAAACGCCGTAAACCATCAGCATAATCCACATCAGCGGTGTCGACGCTTTGATAGATAGGTTCGGATTGCCCGCGAATTCCTGTAAGGCCGCGCCTACGATACCACGCGCGTCAACCATCCAGAACAAGATCAAAGAGCCAACCAAAGGATTGATGATCATGGGCAAAAGCGAGATAAAAATAAGCGGTCCGCGCAGGTTTTTCAGCGCACTATTGACGGCCACTGCAATCATAAACCCAAAGATAATTACCAACGGTGTCACGACGAATGTATAGGTCAGCGTGAAGGCCAAAGCCTTGTAAAATGGCAGGTTCAGCATTTGCGAACCAAAGTCGCGCCAGTTTTGGGACGCGCTCCACGCTTCGCTCACTTCGGTAACAGCTAAGTGACCGCGATCTAGGTATGTGGTGGCACCTGCGAACCGTCCAAGGGGGTTGCCTTCGCGAAGGGCTTCGGTCGCCTCTTGATCAATCATCGTAGATTCGCGGCATCCAAATGGGCCACAATTTTCAACGGTGATGATCACTTGATCGTGCGAGACATATACAGATTGTATGATGATCGACACGAGAGGCAGAAAAATAAAGAGCAACATCGCGGTTGCCGAGGGCAGGACAAACCAAAGAAATGTCTTATGCTTCATGAGGGTCTGCTTTGCTGATGAAATACTGCTGGAAAGTCGAAAAAGGGGGCAACATCGCCGCCCCCTTCATAGTTAGCTTACTGCAAGAAGCCTTTTTCACGCGCTGCGGCGGAATAGGCTGCTTCGATGTCTGCAAGAGCTTGCTCAGCGCTTTCTTTGCCCTGCAAGAACTCGGCAATGTTGTCACCAGCCGCTGTGTGCAGTAGGCCCATGAAAGGCAACATTGGATATGGTTGCGCGTTCATGCTGATCGCTGCAAACACACCGTCGTTTACGGGTGCAGGTGTGTAACCATCAATCATCCAAACCGCTTGGGACATTGTCTCATCGTTCAGAATGCTTGGGCTTGTGCCGTTCTTCATCGCGATGAATGTCGCTGTTGCATCTTCATCAGAGATGTTCTTTGCAACGGACCAGCCGTCCCACCACAGTGTTGTCGCCGGTGTAGACCCGCCCGCAACAGTCATAGGCGCGCCAACTTTGATGTTTTCGTAGACCATGGCTTCTGCACCTTCGTCATCCATCAAGCTGCCCATGCGTGAACCCCACATGTTCATCAACATCACGTTGCCTGCTTCCATTTCCGCGTTTGTCGCGTTGGAATCATGCGTGAGGTAGTCTGGGTTCATATACGCTGTCAGTGCCTTCATCATCTCAAGCGACGCAACACCTTGTGCGTTGTTTATCGCGACTTCAGCCGTGCCGGGCGTAAAGAATTCGCCGCCATG
This sequence comes from Planktotalea sp., assembly GCF_018607965.1. Lineage (GTDB taxonomy): Bacteria > Pseudomonadota > Alphaproteobacteria > Rhodobacterales > Rhodobacteraceae > Planktotalea. The sequence goes on along the minus strand of NZ_JABBAM010000032.1, from coordinate 9,761 downwards.
ACCGATGTACATATTCACAAATTCTTCCGCAAGGTTCCAACCGGCCTTGTAAGCGCCGCCAACCGGGTTCTCTGCCACGCCCATTGCGCGCATCTTCTCGGCCGCTGCGAGCATGTCTTCGTATGTCGCTGGCACGTCCATGCCAATCTTCGCAAGAGCATCCGCGCGGTAGGCCAACGTCTGCGCGTTAGCCATGAAGGCAACCGCGTAGATTTTGCCGTCAATCGTGATCAGCTGGTTCTTTGGAATGTCTGCACCATGCGCCGCGACCAGATCATCCAGCGGACGCACAACGTCTTCGTTGATCAAGGTAACAACAGAAGAGTTCGCAATGATTGCTGTTGTGTACTCGGCAGGATTGCCCTGCATACCCGCAACGTTAATTTTTTGGTGATCCGCAGTCAGGTTTGACTTTACGTCAACCGCATCGCCCGCGCACGCCGCGGCACCCTTGGCGACAGTATGAATGGCTGGGAATTCGTTGCCAACAATGCTGACACGACCTGCATCAATGCCACATGCGGCCATTGCAGTTGTCCCACTAAGGGCCGCGAACGCTGTCGTCAGCGCGACTTTCTTCCAAATGTACATGGGTTAGAACCTCCGATTTTTGCTTTGCGACCCTCTGTTCGGGCCATCTAATCTTTTCGTATTTCGACGCGTACCTTACGAATCGCATCTCTTGTGCATACGAATGCAAACTTAAGCGATGAATCGGAAAGCTGGCAAGGAATATTTTTTACCCTTCTGCAGTAAATCCTTTCAAACAAAGGCTTGCGTGCGCGGCAGATTCGCGATTATGATTTGTGCATTCGTATGCAAAAAAGGATAACCGCATGGCCGAAATTCAGCTGCGCAACCTCTCAAAGCGTTGGGGAGATTTCGTTGGGGTCCATGACTTTGATCTAACTATCGCCGATCAGGAATTCCTTGTCCTGCTAGGTCCGTCGGGCTGTGGCAAGACAACGACCATGCGGATGATTGCAGGGTTAGAGGACGCATCAGGCGGTGATATTATCATCGACGGTAAACGCGTGAACGACCTTGATCCCAAAGATCGCGATGTGGCCATGGTTTTTCAAAGCTACGCGCTCTACCCCAACATGGACGTCTACGAGAATATCCGCTTTCCTTTGAAAGTTCGCAAATCTGATTCAGCTGAACACGACGCCCGCGTGCGCCGCGCCGCTGAAATGGTTGAGTTGACTGAGTTTCTGCATCGCCGTCCTGCAGAACTGTCCGGTGGGCAGCGCCAACGCGTTGCTTTGGCCCGCGCGATTGTACGCCGTCCCAACGTGTTTTTGATGGACGAACCATTGTCGAACCTAGACGCCAAGTTACGGGTGTCTACACGCGCGCAGATCAAGAACCTTTCGCATGAACTAAAGGTGACAACTGTCTACGTGACGCACGATCAAATCGAAGCCATGACCTTGGCGGACCGCGTGGTCGTTATGTACAAAGGCATTGTTCAGCAAGTCGCCACACCCACAGAAATCTATGACCGCCCCGCCAACGCGTTTGTTGCCAGCTTCATTGGAAACCCGGCGATGAACCTGATGGAGGGCGTACTAAGCGGCGGCACATTCATATGTGAGAACGTTAAAATCAAGGGCCTCGTTGGCCCAGACGGCCCTATTACACTTGGCTTTCGCGCAGAAGATGCTGCTCTTGCGGATACCGGTCAAATCGAGGCACCAATTTATTCATTAGAGCTGCTGGGCGATGCGACCATGGTCACCATGCGCATTGGCGGGGCCTTGGTTTCGATCAAAGCCCCCAAGACCTATCGTGCACAGATTGGCGATAAAGTTTCTGGCGCGATCCCTGCTGAAATTTGCCATCTTTTTGATTCGACAACTGGCGAACGTGTGGAAAAGGACTGAACCGATGACAATCACAATTCTTAAATCCAGCAAACCAGAATCTGAGCGCGCAGAAGACGACGCAAAGGTACGGGGCGTCGTCGAAAACACGTTAAAGGACATCGAAACGCGCGGCGACGCAGCTGTACGCGATCTAAGTGCGAAGTTCGATAAATATGAACCCGAGAGTTTTCGTCTAAGCGCGTCTGAAATCGACGCTGCAATGAACAAAGTGTCCGCGCGTGACATGGACGATATCAAGTTCGCACAGACCCAAATTCGCGCGTTCGCACAAGCCCAGCGCGCTTCGATGACCGATATCGAGGTCGAAACAATGCCGGGCGTCTTCCTTGGTCACAAGAATATTCCTGTGCAATCCGTGGGGTGTTATGTGCCGGGTGGCAAATTCCCGATGGTGGCGTCCGCGCATATGTCTGTGCTGACCGCAACGGTCGCAGGCGTCCCACGCATCATCGCGTCCGCTCCACCGATGAACGGTGCCCCCCACCCCGCAATTGTGGCCGCCATGCAAATGGGCGGTGCCCATGAAATCTATGTCATGGGCGGTATGCAAGCGGTTGGTGCGATGGCGATTGGTACACAAACGATCACACCCGTTGATATGCTGGTCGGCCCTGGAAACGCGTTTGTTGCAGAAGCAAAGCGTCAGTTGTTTGGCCGCGTCGGCATTGATTTATTCGCAGGCCCCACAGAAACGATGGTGATTGCGGATGACACTGTTGATGCAGAAATGTGCGCAACAGATTTGCTCGGTCAAGCAGAGCACGGCTATAATTCGCCCGCGGTCTTGCTAACGAACTCACGCAAATTGGCCGATGCCACAATGCTTGAAATAGACCGTTTGTTGAAAATCCTGCCAACCACCGAGACAGCAAGCGCAAGCTGGCGTGACTACGGCGAAATAATCCTGTGCGATACCTACGATGAAATGCTGACTGTCGCCAACGACATAGCATCCGAGCATGTTCAAGTGATGACAGATCGCGACGATTGGTTCTTGGAAAACATGCATTCCTACGGCGCATTGTTCCTTGGCCCGCGCACGAATGTTGCCAATGGCGATAAGGTGATTGGCACAAACCACACGCTTCCTACCAAGAAAGCAGGGCGTTATACGGGTGGTCTTTGGGTCGGTAAGTTCCTGAAAACACACAGCTATCAACGCATCACAACGGATGAGGCCGCGGCAGAAATTGGCGCATATGGGTCTCGCCTTTGTATGTTAGAGGGCTTTGTGGGTCACGCCGAGCAATGCAATCTGCGCGTTCGCCGCTACGGCGGCAAGAATGTCGCGTATGGGGCAGCTGCCGAATGAACTCTGCCGTGCTGAAATCCCTTTATGCGCCCTTTAGCAAAGCTTTGGCCGATGCCGAAGAAGGTGCGGTGCGCGCAGTCATGGCGACGCTTTTCGCGCCGGATGCATCCATTAAGATGTGCCATCCGTTTGGCGCTCTTAACGGACCTGACGCTTTTTGGCAGAACTGTCTTTCCCCATTACTGAGCGCGATGCCCGACCTGGAACGCCGCGATATTATCATCCTCGCGGGCACGACGCCAGAGGGCCAAGACTGGATTGGCGTGATGGGGAACTACATGGGTACGTTCACCGCACCCTTCCTCGGCATCCCGCCCACAGGCCACCTTGCCCATATGCGATTTCACGAATTCTATCATGTCAGCGATGGCCAGATCGTCGAGATGCAGGCGATCTGGGATGTTCCTGAATTGATGATGCAGGCGAATGCATGGCCCATGGCCCCACAACTTGGGGCTTATCTGTGCACCCCTGCCCCCATGAGCGGTGATGGATTACATGTCTCAGGCGATGGTAAAGCGACGATGGATCAAGTCATCGCGATGCTGACGGCGCTGTGTCTCTATCCTGCCAATCCCGACCCCAAAGTGATGGAGCTGGAAAAATTCTGGCATCCCCGTTTCAATTGGTATGGCCCAGCGGGCATCGGGACTGGACGCGGCATTTCAGGGTTTCGTAATTGGCACCAGATCCCGTTTCTGCGCGGCATGCCAGATCGCAAGCTAGATGCGATGGGCGATCTGATGTCCAATTGGGTGGCCGAGGGCGATTATGTTTGCGAAACAGGCTGGCCCAACATGCGTCTGACGCTGTCTGATGATGGTTGGATGGGGATTGCCCCTGCGGGTCGCGAAGTGTTGCTGCGCAGTCTGGATTTTTGGCGCATGGAGAACGGGTTGATCCGTGAAAACTGGGTGTTGGTCGATCTACTTGATCTCTATGCCCAGGTTGGCGTTGACGTTCTGACACGCATGAACGAATTCAATAAGGCCCGCAATATCGGCGCGCTCACTATTTCAAACGGCATGACGCTATGATAAAAAGCAAATCCACGTCACTGGATGTTGCGCGCCTTGCTGGAGTCAGCCAGTCCGCCGTCAGCCGTGTGTTTTCAGGTGCGTCAGCGTCCAAAGCCACCGCAACCAAAGTGAGAAAAGCAGCAGACGCATTGGGCTATCGCCCTAATTCGCTCGCGCGTGCAATGATAACAGGCAAAAGCCGGATCATCGGTCTGGTCGTTGCCTATCTGGACAATCAATTCTACCCAATTGCACTGGAACGCTTGTCCAACGCGCTTCAGGCTCAGGGCTACCACATTCTTGTCTTTATGGCTGCAAATGGTGAAGACACAGTAATCAAAGTTGTCGAAGAACTCATTGATTATCAGGTAGATGGTATCATCACCGCGTCAGTTGCAATGTCTTCAAATCTAACCCAGCGCTGCGCTGTAGCAGGTATACCTGTGGTGATGTTTAACCGTGGCCAAGACGGATCCGGGCACTCGTCGATCACGTCTGCGAATGTTGAAGGTGGTCGCAAAATTGCTGATTTCTTGGTTGCTGGTGGCCATAAGCGCATCGCCCATATCGCCGGTTGGGAGGGGTCGTCCACGGGACGCGACAGGCGCCGTGGCTTTATCGACGGTCTTGCGGATCACGATCAGCGCCCTATCGCGGTGATCGATGGAATGTTTGATCGCGACGCAGCTTGCAAAGCAACACGCGCACTTATGGCCCGCCCTGTCCCTCCAGATGCAATCTTTGTGGGCAACGATCATATGGCCTTTGCTGTCATGGACACGCTGCGCCAAGAACTCGAACTGCGTGTGCCTCAGGACGTGTCCGTCATCGGTTATGATGATGTGCCTTTGGCGGCATGGGCAGCATATGATCTAACAACCGTACGCCAACCTGTGAACCGGATGGTTGAAGCAACGATCGAAACGATCCTTGCAAAGATTGTCGACCCCGCGCGCCCCACACAAAAAATCGAAATTGACGGACCGCTGATTGTACGTGGTTCTGCGCGCATACCCAAAGGATGGACGCAATGAAGGGTTTTTCAAACCAGTTCAAAGACTTCCCCGACTATATAATCGGCATCACCAAGGAAATTTGGGAAGATCGCGGTCTTGCAACACTACATGAATATTATTCCAAAGACATCTATGTACGCTCGCCCAGCTCCTTTGTGATCGGCAACGAAAGCGTCATCGGAGCTACCATGGCGACGTTGGCGGAATTTCCAGACCGCCGTTTGCTTGGGGAGGACGTGATTTGGTCCGGCACGCCTGAGGATGGCATGCTGTCATCGCACCGTATTTTGTCAACGGCGACCCATTCAGGCGACGGCGTTTACGGCAACGCCACAGGTAAGAAGCTGCGCTACCGCATCATCGCAGACTGTCATGCGATCGACAATCAGATCAATGACGAATGGTTGATCCGCGACCAAGGCGCGATTGTGCGCCAAATGGGCTGGGATCCAAAGGAATACGCGCTTGATTTGATCGAGCGCGAAGGCGGAATTGCCACGGCAAGCAAGCCATTTCATCCCTCAATCGATCAAATTGGTCCCTACAAAGGGCGCGGTAACGACAATGAATGGGGCGCAAAATTTGCGGACATTTTGCATCAAATAATGGGGGCCAATCTGGCTGTCATTCCCAAGGAGTACGATCGCGCCGTCACCGGTTATTACCCTGGTGGCCAAGAGCTGGTTTCGACTGATGGCGTCGATACGTTCTGGACTGGCCTGCGCGCTGCGTTCCCCTCTGCTGACTTCAAGATCGAACACCAGATTGGGCGCGACGACCCGATGATGCCACCACGCGCCGCAATCCGTTGGAGCCTAACTGGCAAGCATGATGGATGGGGTGCGTTTGGCGCACCGACTGGCGCAGAGGTGCATGTAATGGGAGTGTCGCACGCAGAGTTCGGCCCTTGGGGACTGCGCCGTGAATACACTTTATTTGATGAAACAGCGATCTGGAAACAGATTGCGCTGAAGACAGGGTAACCTATGACACCGCAAGACATGGAAAAACGCATCGTACGCTACGGCGATCTGAAGCCCTGCAAAACAGCCTTTATTGATGCGCATACGCCGGGCTCGGATCAGAAAGAGAACTTTACCATCATCGGGGGCGGTGTGTCTGAAAGCCCTGATCAACACGTGCATATTGCCCTACCCCACGGCTTCAACATTGGCGCTGCGGGGCAACCGCCCAAGTGCCGCAATTCCCTGCATAGCCATCGCACAGCCGAGGTGTTCTTTGTTCTAAAAGGGCGCTGGCGCTTCTTTTGGGGCAGCAACGGCGATGCGGGCGAAGTGACGCTAGAGGTTGGTGATATCATCAACATTCCAACAGGGATTTTCCGAGGTTTCGAAAATATCGGAACCGATTACGGAATGATCATGGCGATCCTTGGCGGTGACGACGCAGGCGGCGGCGTTATTTGGGCACCGCAAGTGATTGAAGACGCACAGGCACATGGATTGGTGCTGGGCGACAATGGCAAACTTTATGATAGCAAGAAGGGCGACACTTTGCCGGATGGGGTCGCGCCCATGCCGACCCTCACCGAAGCAGAAATGCAGTCATACCCTGAGTTGAGCACAGCCGATGTGATCCCACATTATATCGCACGCTACCTCGACCTCTATGGTCTGGCAGATCGAAAACCTTGCAAAGTCATCGGCGAGAACGGCAAATTAAAAGACCGCCCCGGTTTCGAAGTTGATCTGATCACGCGCGGCTCTGCCAGCGCGGCGATGCATACGCATGATCGTCCGTCTGTTTTGATGCCCGTCACAGGCCATTGGCGCGTTGATTGGGACGGTGGCACAGCAACGCTTGCCCCTGGTGACACGATGAGCGTGCCAGAAAACATCCCCCACCGCGCGATGCCCTCAATAACGGGCGAAGCGGCGTTGTATCACGTTGTTGGCACAGGCGATTCAGCTGGCCCGACGTGGACCCCACAGGTTTAGATTGAAGGACAAAGATATGAGCAAAATTCTAGCGAGCCACGTCGGCTCCTTGCCCCGCACCCAAGACGTCGTCGATTTCATTTTCGCACGTGAGCGCGAGGACAAATACGACCTTGCCGCCTTTGACGCCTGCATGACGCAGGCCGTGTCTGAGACCGTGCGCAAGCAGGTTGAAGCAGGCATTGATATCGTCTCTGACGGCGAAACCTCCAAGATCAGCTATGCCACATATGTGAAGGATCGCTACACGGGCTTCGCTGGCGATAGCGAACGCAACGCGCCAGCCGATCTTAAGTTGTTCCCTAAATTTCTAGAACGCCTCGCCGACGATGGTGGGACACCGCAATATGCACGACCCATGTGCGTCGGGGATGTGAAATCCAAAGGCCAAGGCGAGCTAGAAAAAGATATCGCAAACCTAAAGGCCGGCATGGCAGAACACGGCGCAAAACGTGGCTTTATGAATGCGGCCTCACCCGGTGTAATCTCGTTATTCTTGCAAAACTCTCACTACAAAACGCGTGAAACCTACTTGGCAGCCCTCGCGGACGTGATGAAGACGGAGTACGAAACGATTGTGGCCTCTGGCCTTGATCTACAACTCGATTGTCCCGATCTCGCGCTTAGCCGTCACATGCTGTTCATGGATATGTCGGACGATGAATTCCTGAAGATCGCACAAACTCATGTGGATGCGTTGAACCATGCGCTTAGCGATATTCCTGCTGAAAAAGTTCGTCTGCACATCTGCTGGGGCAACTATGAGGGCCCGCATGTCTGCGATATTTCGATGGCCAAGATGTTTGACACCTTGATGTCTGCAAAACCAAGCCAAGTTCTGTTTGAAACCTCTAATCCCCGACACGGCCATGAATGGGCAGTGTTTCGTGATCGCAAGGCGGATATCCCAGATAACAAAATCCTTGTCCCCGGCGTTGTCGACACAACAACGAATTTCATCGAACATCCTGATCTAGTGACACAACGCCTTGAACGCTTTGTGGATATCGTCGGCAAAGACCGTGTGATCGCTGGGTCTGACTGTGGCTTTGGCACCTTCGCTGGCTTTGGAGCTGTTGATCCTGACATCGCCTATGCAAAGCTGAAGTCACTTGCCGACGGCGCGGCACAAGTTGGATAACCTGATGGATGACACCCTACTTACGCTCTTGCGCAGCGTCGATACCCCGAGCATTTGCAACGCGATCGAGGTCGCGCAGGGCGCACGTGGGTTCAACGGGTTCACGCGTGGCACAATGTTGTGTTCTGCTCCAAATGAGGTGATGGCAGGCTACGCCGTCACCGCAAAAATTCGCGCTTTAAGCCCACCTAAAGAAGACGCCGACGTGATCCGTGCGCGACGCATGGCCTATTACAAAGCGATGGCAGATGCGCCCAGCCCGTCGGTCGCCGTTGTTGAGGATCAAGATTTTCCTGACTGCATCGGGGCCTATTGGGGCGAGGTCAACACGACCATCCATAAGGGTTTCGGCATGTCAGGCGCTCTGACAAATGGCGTCATGCGCGATTTGGGTGACATGGCTGCGGACTTTCCCGTTGTCGCAGGATCAATCGGCCCAAGCCACGGATTTGTGCATGTCACCGAACTTGGAACACCCGTCACGATCTTTGGATTGACCGTCGCACAAGGCGATTTCGTACATGCGGATCGTCATGGGGCAGTCGTCATTCCACCAGACGTGTTGCCACAGATCGGGGCGTGTTTGATCAAGATGCAAGACACTGAAAAGCTGGTTTTGGAACCTGCACGCCAAGCCGGCTTTGATTTCGAAGCATTCGAGGCCGCGTGGGCCGCTTTTGAAAAAGCACGGACCTAAGTTAGCGCACCCTTTACAGCAGCAAGCGCAGCATCGGATGCTTTGGCCAATAGCATTGTGTCCGTTGCACAGGCGACAAACGTGAAACCATCGTTCAAAAGCTCCACTGCAAACCCCGTGTCCATAACAAGCGTTCCAACTGGAATCCCCTGATCCATCAAGGCCCGTGCCGCGGGTTTAATCAACGCCCACACATCTGCATGCATCGGCTGACCAACCAACCCGATGTCTGCCGCAATATCTGCAGGCCCAAAGAAGATACCACTGACACCCTCCACCGTACCTATCTCGACCGCCCTCCCAACCGCCGCGGCGGTTTCGAGTTGAAGGATAACGGTCGTTTCCGCGTCCACAGAGCCAACATAGTCCGTGACACGTCCAAACTTCGTTGCGCGCGTTCCACCAGAAACACCGCGAATGCCATGGGGTGGGTAACGGGTCGCGGCCACCGCTTTTTGTGCTTCTTCAACCGTTTGAATCATTGGAAACAAAAGCCCTTGCACGCCAAGATCCAGAAGGCGTTTGACGATCACAGGATCGTTCCATTCGGGTCTCACAATTGCGGTTGTGTTACTGGCAGAAAATGCCTGCAATTGTCCTAGAACGCTGAAATAATCGTTCGGGGAATGCTCCATGTCGATCAAAGCCCAGTCGTACCCTGCAGGCGCGGTAACCTCCGCGGCAAACGGCGTTAGGGTCAGGACTCATAACCAAAAGATGACGGTTGCA